>NZ_JBHXTJ010000022.1:51092-134035 GCF_042677525.1 Streptomyces sp. NPDC127114 | reverse complement strand
CCGACGAGGCAGAACACCTCGCCGTTCTGCACCTCCAGGTCGATGCCTCGGAGGATGTGCGCTGCGCCGTAGGACTTGTGGACGCCTTCGGCCTTCACCATGGCGGTCACCTGGGCACCTCCGGGCGGCGGAGCGTCGACAGGGTGGCCCTGACCTTCTGCCAGGGCGTGGGCGGCAGGTTCCTGGTCGCCCCGCGGGCGTAGTACCGCTCCAGATAGAACTGGCCGACGCTGAGGAGCGAGGTCAGGACGAGGTACCAGACGGCCGCGAGGAACAGCATCTCCACGGGGGAGCCCGAGGTCTGGCCGATGTCCTGCGCGTACCGCAGCAGTTCGTAGTACTGCACGGCCGCCACCAGCGAGGTGGTCTTCAGCATGTTGATGACCTCGTTGCCGGTCGGCGGCACGATGACCCGCATGGCCTGCGGGATCACGATCCGGCGCAGCGTCGCGCCGTGCCGCATTCCGAGCGCGTGGGCGGCCTCGGTCTGGCCCTCGTCGACCGCCAGCAGGCCGGCCCGGCAGATCTCCGCCATGTAGGCGGCCTCGTTGAGGCCGAGGCCGAGCAGCGCCGTGAGGAACGGCGTCATGAAGTCCGACCACTCGTCCTGGTAGACCGGAGGGAGGTTGATGTAGTCGAAGACGAGTCCGAGGTTGAACCAGACGAGCAGCTGGACGTAGACCGGGGTGCCGCGGAAGAACCAGATGTAGAACCACGCGACCGACGAGGTCACCGGGTTCTTCGACAGGCGCATCACGGCGAGGAGGGTGCCGCCGGTCACGCCGACGAGCATGGAGAGCACGGTCAGCACGAGCGTCTCCCGCACGCCCTCCAGGATGCGGTCGTCGAAGAGGTAGTCCGGTATCGCTCCCCAGTTGATCTCGCCGCGCGCGAAGGCGTAGACGATCGCCCCGAACAGGGCGAGGACCACGACGGCGGCGGCGTACCGGCCGTAGTGGCGGACCGGGACGGCCCGCACCTCGGTGCGGGGTGTGCCGGCGTCCTTCATCAGACGCCGCCGTTGACGACGGCCTTGGTGACGGCGCCGTCCCGGCCGCCCCACTTGTCCACGATCCTGGCGTACTGCCCGTTGGCGATGATCGCGTCGAGGGCCGCGGCGATGGCGTCCCGCAGCGCCGTGTCCTTCTTCGCGACGGCGATGCCGTACGGTGCGGCGTCCGTCTGCTCGCCGACCAGGACGAAGTCCTCGCCCCCGCCCGAGGTCTTCACGGCGTAGGCGGCGGCCGGGAAGTCGGAGCAGCCGACGTCCACGCCCTTGCTGCGGACCCGGGTCTGGGCCTGCGCGTCGGTGTCGTAGGCCTCGATGGCGATCGCCGGCCCGCCCCTCCCGGCGCACTTGCCGTTCTCGGACTTGAGCAGGTCGTGGGCGACGCTCCCGCGCTGGACGGCGACGGTCTTCCCGCACAGGTCCGCCCAGCCCTTGACGGATCCGGAGTGCGCCTTGCGGGCGTAGAGGGAGACCCCGGCGGAGAAGTAGTCGACGAAGTCCAGGCCCTCGCCGACCTTCTTGCCGGTGACGGCGTCGACACCGTCCTGACGGGCCTTGGTGTCGTTCATCGCCGACATGATGATGTCGTAGCGGTCGGCGCGCAGCCCGCTGACGAGGGTGTCGAAGGTGCCGTTCTCGAAGCGGAACTCCACGCCGAGCTGCTCGCCCAGGGCCTTGGCGATGTCCGGGTCGAGGCCCACGGTCGCGCCCGAGCCGTCCTTGAACTCGACCGGCGGGTAGGCGATGTCGGAGCCGACCCGGACGAAGCCGGCGGCGCGGATGTCCGCCGGGAGGCGGTCGTTCAGCGGGGCGGCGGCGGGCTTCCCCGGTGTGCCGCCCGCCGCGGTGTCGTCCCGCTGGTCGCCGCACGCGCTCGTGGCGGTGAGGGCGGCACAGGTGAGTAAGAGGGCCGTGGTACGGCGAAGAACGGAGGTGCGCACGGTCATGTCGATAGCTCCAGAGCTGTGAGCAGGGAGTAAAGAACAGGAAAGGTGCGGGTGTTGCGGGTGGGACGCCGAGCAACCTAGTCCACGCCGCTGACGGTCAACCAGGGTCTCTTGACGGGCCCTCACTGCTGCTGGTTCATTGAACCGATCAGGGAGAGACTTTTCGGTTCGCTCAACCGGAGCTGGGCCGGCTCGCCCGGAAGCCCGAGCAGAGGAGATCCCGCCATGGCCCAAGTCGCACCCGGTGCAGCCCAGTTCGCCGACGCGGCGCGTACCGCCGCCGACCGGGTCGTCGGCGCCAACAAGGACGCCGTCGTCGCCGCCGCGCGACTGATCGCGGACTGCGTGGCCGCCGGCGGGGTGATCCACGCCTTCGGGACCGGACACTCGCAGGCCGTCGCCTTCGAACTGGCCGGACGGGCCGGCGGGCTCGTGCCGACCAACCGGATCGCGCTCGTCGACCTCGTACTGCGCGGCGGCGAGGACCCGGCCGTCCTCCGTAACCCGCTGCTCGAACGCTCCCCGGGCCTCGCCGACCGGCTCTACGAGCTCGCCGCGCCCCGCCCCCAGGACCTGTTCGTCATCGTCTCCAACTCCGGCGTCAACAACACCGTCGTCGACATGGCCCTCAAGGCCACCGGCGCCGGCCACCGGCTCGTCGCCCTGACCTCCCTGGAGCACACCCACGCCGTGCCCGCCCTGCACGCGAGCGGCAGGCGGCTCGCCGACCTCGCCGACGTCGTCCTCGACAACGGCGCGCCCGCGGGTGACGCCGTGCTGCCGCTGCCCGACGGCGGCGCGCTGTGCGGGGTCTCCACCCTCACCTCGTGCCTGCTCATCCAGATGACCGTCGCCGAAGCCGTCTCCCTGCTCCTCGCCGAGGGCCACGAGCCGCCCGTCTACGTCTCCGCCAACCTCCCCGGAGGCCACGAGCGCAACGCGCTCCTCGAAGCCCGCTACGAGGGACGACTGCACCGCGGCGGCCACTGAACGCGTTTCGCACACCGGATCAATTAGGTTGGAGGGCAGCGGGGCACACACGCAGCAAGACGAGGAATGGGCGATGTCCGAGATGAATGACGCAGGCCGTACGAGGCTGAACCAGCTGCCCGAGTGGACGGCCCTCGGCAAGCACCGCGAGCAGCTGGGCGACACCCACCTGCGCGAGCTGTTCGCCGCCGACCCCCAGCGCGGCAGCGCGTACACGCTGCGGGTCGGCGACCTGTATCTGGACTACTCCAAGCAGCTGGTGACCGACGAGACGCTGGCGCTGCTGCGCGACCTCGCCGCCGCCACCGGCGTCGCCGAGCTGCGCGACGCCATGTTCCGCGGCGAGAAGATCAACAACACCGAGCACCGCGCCGTCCTGCACACCGCGCTGCGCGCCCCGCGCGACGCGGTCGTCGAGGTCGACGGCGTGAACGTCGTCCCCGAGGTCCACGCCGTCCTCGACAAGATGGCCGCCTTCGCCGACAAGGTCCGCGCGGGCGAGTGGACCGGCCACACCGGCAAGCCGATCAAGAACATCGTCAACATCGGCATCGGCGGCTCGGACCTCGGGCCCGCCATGGCCTACGAGGTGCTGCGCTCCTACACCCGGCGCGATCTGACGGTCCGTTTCGTCTCCAACGTCGACGGCGCCGACCTCCACGAGGCCGTCCGCGACCTCGACGCGGAGGAGACCCTCTTCATCGTCGCCTCGAAGACCTTCACCACGATCGAGACGATCACCAACGCCACCTCCGCCCGCAACTGGCTCCTCACCGAGCTGCGTGCCGGTCAGGAGGCCGTCGCCAAGCACTTCGTGGCCCTGTCGACCAACGCCGAGAAGGTCGAGGACTTCGGC
Organism: Streptomyces sp. NPDC127114; assembly: GCF_042677525.1. NCBI lineage: Bacteria > Bacillati > Actinomycetota > Actinomycetes > Kitasatosporales > Streptomycetaceae > Streptomyces > Streptomyces sp. NPDC127114. The sequence continues at coordinate 130,233 of NZ_JBHXTJ010000022.1, read as the reverse complement.
ATCGACACCACGAACATGTTCGAGTTCTGGGACTGGGTCGGCGGCCGCTACTCGTACGACTCCGCCATCGGCCTCTCCCTGATGATCGCCATCGGTCCGGACCGCTTCCGCGAGATGCTCGACGGCTTCCACCTCGTCGACGAGCACTTCCGCACCGCGCCGCCCGAGGAGAACGCGCCGCTGCTGCTCGGCCTCCTCGGCATCTGGTACGGCGCCTTCTTCGACGCCCAGGCGCACGCCGTCCTGCCGTACTCCCACTACCTGTCGAAGTTCACCGCCTACCTCCAGCAGCTCGACATGGAGTCCAACGGCAAGTCCGTCACCCGCGACGGGCAGCCCGTCGACTGGCAGACCGGACCGGTCGTCTGGGGCACCCCCGGCACCAACGGGCAGCACGCCTACTACCAGCTGATCCACCAGGGCACCAAGGTCATCCCGGCCGACTTCATCGGCTTCGCGAAGCCCGTCGACGACCTGCTGCCCGGCCTGGTCGCCCAGCACGACCTGCTCATGGCCAACTTCCTCGCCCAGACCCAGGCCCTTGCCTTCGGCAAGACGCCCGAGGAGGTACGGGCCGAGGGCGTGCCCGAGGAGCTCGTCCCGCACAAGACCTTCCGGGGCAACCACCCCACCACGACGATCCTCGCCGACGGCCTCACCCCGTCCGTGCTCGGCCAGCTCGTCGCCCTCTACGAGCACAAGGTCTTCGTCCAGGGCGCCGTCTGGAACATCGACTCCTTCGACCAGTGGGGCGTCGAGCTCGGCAAGGTCCTCGCCAAGGAGATCGAGCCGGTCCTCACCGGCGGCGAGGGCGCCGACCGGCTCGACAGCTCCACCGCGGGACTCGTCGCCGCCTACCGCTCGCTGCGCGGCCGGAACTGACCCGGTGACACGGGGGGAGGACGCGGTGACCGAGCCGCACGAGGTGAGGCTGCGCCCGCCGAGGAACGCCGTCGACCGGCGCGCGGTCGGCTGGTGGCGGATGCGGCTCCTGATCGCCACCGCCGTCCCGGTGGCCGTCCTGGCCGTGCTCGGCGCCCTCGTCGGGCCGGCCAGGACCTGGCTCCTCGCGGCGGCCGGAGGGCTCGCCGCCCTCGGGCTCGGCTGCACCGCGTTCCTCCCCGCCTGGTGGTTCCGGGTGCACCGCTGGGAGGTCACCGAGGAGGCCGTGTACGTCCGTACCGGCGCCCTGTGGCAGGAGTGGCGGATCGCCCCCATGTCACGGATCCAGACCGTCGACACCGTGCGCGGCCCGCTGGAGCAGGCCTTCCGGCTCGCCACCGTGACCGTCACCACCGCCTCCTCGAAAGGCGCGATCCGCGTCGAGGGCCTCGACCACGAGCTCGCCGCCGCACTCGCCGAACGCCTCACCGCGATCACCCGGGCCACTCCCGGGGACGCCACATGACCGCCCCCGAGGACATCGGCCCGCCGGAGGACTGGCGGCGGCTCGCGCCCCGTACGGTCCTCGCCGGCGCCGCCGTGCTGTGCGGCGTCGCCGGCGGCGCCGCACTCCCCGCCTTCCTCAGCCTGACCTCCGGCTCACGGCCGCCGTGGCAGGCCGCCGCCTGGGTGCTCGCCGGGGCCGCCCTGCTCATCGGCGGCGGCACCGCCGCCGACTGGATCCGGCTGCGCCGCACCCGCTACCGCGTCGGCACCGACCGGATCGACCTCCACACCGGGCTGCTCGTCGTCAGACGCCGTTCGCTCGCCCGCGAACGCATCCGCAGCGTCGACCTCACCGCCAACCCGCTCGAACGCCTCCTCGGCCTGGTCAAGGTCAGGATCGGCACCGGCGAGCACACCGACGGCGAGTCCACCCTCGAACTCGACCTGGTCACCGCGGCCGTGGGCGAACACCTCCGCCGCGCCCTGCTCGCCCGCCCGGCCGGTACACCCGAGGACACCGCCCACGACGGCGTCCTCGCCGCCCTCGACCCGCGCTGGATCCGCTACGCCCCCGTCTCCTTCGTCGCCCCGCTGCTGGGCGGCGCGGCGGCCGGCGCCGTCATGCAGGTCAGCGACTGGTTCGGCGCCCAGGACGAGGTCATCCACTGGATAGGGGACCGCTTCGAGGACGTCTCGCTGCCCTGGATGATCACCGACCTGGTGCTCCTCGCCACCGCCGCCGGCATGATCGGCGCACTCGGCCTGTGGGTCGAGATGTGGTCCCACTACCGACTGGAGCGCGAGCCCGGCGGCACCCTGCGGGTCCGCCGCGGCCTGCTCACCGCACGCTCGGTCTCCCTGGAGGAGCGGCGGCTGCGCGGCGTCGAACTCGTCGAGCCCCTCGGCGTACGGATGTTCCGCGCCGCCCGCGTCGACGCCGTGGCCACCGGGCTCGCCCAGGACGACGACGACAAGCACGCCGACCTCAAGAACCTGCTGCCGCCCGCGCCCAGGGCCGTGGCCGACCGGGTCGCCGCCCAGGTGCTGCGCGAGACCGAACCGCCCACCGGGGCAGCACTGGAGGCCCATCCCCGCGCCGCCCGCACCCGGCGGCTGCGCCGGGCCCTGGGGGCTTCGCTCGGCCCGGCGGCCGTCCTCGCCGCCCTGGGCGCCTGGCTCACGCCCGTCCTGCTGTACCTCGCGGCCGGCGTTGCCGTCGTCGTCACGCCGCTCGCGCTGCTCCTCGCCCTCGACGCGTACCGCAGCCTCGGACACGGCGTCAGCGGCCCCTATCTGCTCACCCGTTCGGGCAGCGTCCGCCGGTCCACGGTCGCCCTCCGGCGCACCGGAATCATCGGGTGGACCGTCCGGCAGTCCTGGTTCCAGCGCCGGGCCGGCGTCCTCACGCTCAGCGCCACGACCGCCGCCGGCGAGGGCGCGTACGACATCCGTGACGCCGGCGAGAGCCAGGGCCTGGCCTTCGCCGCCGAGGCCGTGCCCGGCCTGCTCGCGCCCTTCCTGGAAACGGCCGGGACCCCGCCCACCTAGGGGCCTGTCCGGTGGATCATGGCCGGGTCCGCGGCGTCTGGCACGGCACCTCGCCGCGTTGCCGAAACGCCCCGATAGCTCCGCTATCGAGGCGCTCCGGCGCCTTGCGATCTACCGCACCAGACGCCGCGGCCTGTCCGACCCTGATCCACCGGACAGGCCCGAACGGTGAGCGGGGCCCCGGTGACGCGTCGTCGGGCTCAGGCCGAGGACGGCGGATACAGGTCGCGCGGCAGCTCGGACGCGGCCGCCGCGTCCAGCAGCCACAGCGTCCGCGAACGCCCGTAGGCGCCCGCCGCCGGGGCCTGCACCTCGCCCGCGCCGGACAGCGCGATGGCCGCGGCCTTCGCCTTGTCCGCGCCGGCCGCGAGCAGCCAGACCTCCTTCGCCGCCCGGATCGCCGGCAGCGTCAGCGAGACCCGGGTCGGCGGCGGCTTCGGCGCGCCGTGCACGCCCACCACGGTCCGCTCGGTCTCGCGGACCGCCGGCAGCTCCGGGAACAGCGAGGCCACGTGCGTGTCCGGGCCGACGCCCAGCATCAGCACGTCGAAGGTCGGCACCCCGCCGTGGTCGCCGGGGCCGGCCGCCGCCGCGAGTTCGGCCGCGTAGGCCGCGGCCGCGGCCTCCACGTCCGAGCCGTACGGGCCGTCCGAGGCCGGCATCGCGTGCACCCGCGCCGGGTCCACGGGAACGCTGTCGAGCAGCGCCTCGCGGGCCTGGGTGACGTTGCGCTCCGGATCGCCCTCGGGCAGATAGCGCTCGTCGCCCCACCACAGGTCGAGCCGCGACCAGTCGATCGCGTCCCGGGCGGGCGCCGAACGCAGCGCCGCGAGCAGCCCGTTGCCGTTGCGGCCGCCGGTGAGGACCACCGAGGCGGAGCCGCGGGCGGCCTGCGCGTCCACGATCTTCGTGATCAGCCGGGCCGCGGCGGCCTCGGCCATCAGCTCCTTGTCGCGGTGGACGACCAGCTGAGGCGTGCTCACCTGGCCGCCGCCTTCCTGGCCGGAGCCTTCTTCGCGGCCCGCTTGGAGGTCCCCTCGGTCTCGGTGACCTCCTCGACCTCGACCACGACCGCCTCCGCCTCCGCGGCCTCCGGCTCGGGCGCGGTCGTCGCCGCCTCCTCGTCGAGCCGCTCCAGGCCGAACCGCAGCGCCGAGGCGTAGGTGTCGTCCGGGTCGAGGCGGCGCAGCTCCTCCGCGATCAGCTCGGCGGTCTCCCGGCGCTTGAGCGCCACGGCACGGTCGGGCTGGCCCTGGATGGAGAGCGTGGCGAGCGAGCCGTCGGGCCGGTCGAGCACGATCGGACCCGCGTCGGTCTCCATCCGTACGGACGTGAGGCCGGGACCCGCCGACTTGGAGCGCCGCACCGGCACCCCCAGCCGGTCCGCCAGCCACATGGCGAGCAGCTCGACGCTCGGGTTGAACTCCTCGCCCTCCACCACGGCCGAGGTGACCTTGCAGGCCACCTGGTCGAGCGCGGCCGCCAGCATCGAACGCCACGGCGTGATGCGGGTCCAGGACAGGTCGGTGTCGCCCGGGGTGTACGCGTCCGCGTGCTCGGTCAGCTCCTGGATGGGCTGCTCGGCGGCGTACGTGTCGGTGACCCGGCGCTGGGCGAGCGCGCCCAGCGGGTCGTTCGCCGGGTCGGTCGGCGCGTTGACCGGCCACCAGACGACGACGGGCGCGTCCGGCAGCAGCAGCGGCAGCACCACCGACTGGGCGTGGTCGACGACCTCGCCGTACAGCCGGAGCACCACCGTCTCGCCGGTGCTGGCGTCGGCGCCGAGGCGGACCTCGGCGTCGAGCCGCGCCTTGGCGCGGTCCCGCGGGGAGCGCGAGACCCGCTTGATGACGACGAGGGTCCGCGAGGGGTGCTCGCGGGACGCCTCGTTGGCCGCCTTCAGCGCGTCGTAGGCGTTCTCCTCGTCGGTGACGATGACGAGGGTGAGCACCATGCCGACGGCCGGGGTGCCGATGGCCCGCCGCCCGAGCACCAGCGCCTTGTTGATCTTGGAGGACGTGGTGTCCGTCAGGTCGGTCTTCATGGCCGGCGCCAGCTCCTGCCGTCTCGTGCGAGCATCTCGTCCGCCTCGACCGGACCCCAGGTCCCGGACTGGTACTGCGCGGGCTTGCCGTGCCCGTCCCAGAACTGCTCGATCGGGTCGAGGATCTTCCAGGACAGCTCGACCTCCTCGACCCGGGGGAAGAGGTTGGAATCGCCGAGCAGGACGTCGAGGATGAGCCGCTCGTAGGCCTCGGGGCTGGACTCGGTGAAGGACTCGCCGTAGGCGAAGTCCATCGACACGTCCCGGACCTCCATCTGCGTGCCCGGCACCTTGGAGCCGAAGCGCACGGTGACGCCCTCGTCCGGCTGGACCCGGATGACGAGCGCGTTCTGGCCGAGCTCCTCCGTGGCCGTCTGGTCGAAGGGGGAGTGCGGGGCGCGCTGGAAGACCACCGCGATCTCGGTGACCCGGCGGCCCAGCCGCTTGCCGGTGCGCAGGTAGAAGGGGACGCCCGCCCAGCGGCGGTTGTCGATCTCCAGCTTGATCGCCGCGTAGGTGTCGGTCTTCGACTGCGGGTCGATCCCGTCCTCCTCCAGGTAGCCGACGGCCTTCTCGCCGCCCTGCCACCCGGCCGCGTACTGGCCGCGAACGGTGGACTTGCCCAGGTCCTTCGGCAGCTTCACGGCGCCGAGCACCTTGGTCTTCTCGGCGGCCAGCGCGTCGGCGTCGAAGGAGGCGGGCTCCTCCATCGCGGTCAGCGCGAGCAGCTGGAGCAGGTGGTTCTGGATGACGTCACGGGCGGCGCCGATGCCGTCGTAGTAGCCGGCGCGGCCACCGATGCCGATGTCCTCGGCCATGGTGATCTGCACGTGGTCGACGTACGACCGGTTCCAGATCGGCTCGAAGAGCGTGTTGGCGAAGCGGAGCGCCAGGATGTTCTGGACGGTCTCCTTGCCGAGGTAGTGGTCGATGCGGAAGACCGCCTCGGGCGGGAAGACCTCGTGGACGACCTCGTTGAGCTCCTTGGCGGAGGCCAGGTCGTGCCCGAAGGGCTTCTCGATGACCGCACGGCGCCACGAGCCGTTCTTCTGGTCGGCCAGGCCGTGCTTCTTGAGCTGCTGGACGACCAGGGGGAAGAACTTCGGCGGCACGGAGAGGTAGAAGGCGAAGTTGCCGCCCGTGCCCTGCGCCTTGTCCAGCTCCTCGATGGTGGCCTTCAGCTGCTCGAACGCGTCGTCGCTGTCGAAGTCGCCCTGGACGAAGCGCATCCCCTGGATCAGCTGCTGCCACACCTCCTCGCGGAACGGGGTGCGGGCGTGCTGCTTGACCGCGTCGTGGACCTCCTGGGCGAAGTCCTCGTCCTGCCACTCACGGCGGGCGAACCCGATGAGGGAGAAGCCCGGCGGCAGCAGACCACGGTTCGCGAGGTCGTACACGGCGGGCATCAGCTTCTTACGGGACAGATCGCCCGTGACACCGAAGATCACCAGACCCGACGGCCCCGCGATGCGCGGGAGCCGTCGGTCTGCGGCGTCACGGAGCGGGTTGGCTCCGGTGACTGCGCTCAAAGTGGTTACGCCTCCGAAGGTGCGAGGCGCTGCAGCTCCGCCTCGGTGGACTTGAGCAGGTCGTTCCAGGAGGCCTCGAACTTGTCGACGCCCTCGTCCTCCAGGAGCTGGACGACGTCGTCGTACGAAATGCCCAGCGCGGCCACGTCGTCGAGGAGCGAGCGGGCCTCGTCGTACGTGCCGTGGATGGTGTCGCCGGTGACCTCGCCGTGGTCGGCGGTGGCCTCCAGGGTCGCCTCCGGCATGGTGTTGACGGTGCCCGGGGCGACCAGGTCCACCACGTACAGGGTGTCCTTGTACGCCGGGTCCTTCACACCGGTCGAGGCCCACAGCGGACGCTGCTTGTTGGCCTGCGCCTTGTCCAGGGCCGCCCAGCGCTCGGAGCCGAAGACCTCCTCGTACGCCTGGTAGGCCAGACGCGCGTTGGCCAGCGCCGCCTTGCCCTTGAGGCCCTTGGCCTCGTCGGTGCCGACGGCGTCCAGGCGCTTGTCGATCTCGGTGTCCACGCGGGACACGAAGAAGGACGCCACGGAGTGGATCTTCGACAGGTCCAGGCCGCGCTCGCGGGCCTTCTCCAGACCGGCCAGGTAGGCGTCCATGACCGCGCGGTAGCGCTCCAGCGAGAAGATCAGCGTCACGTTCACGCTGATGCCGAGGCCGATGACCTCGGTGATCGCCGGCAGACCCGCCTTGGTGGCCGGGATCTTGATGAGGGTGTTGGGCCGGTCCACCAGCCAGGCCAGCTGCTTGGCCTCGGCGATGGTGGCCGCCGTGTCGTGGGCCAGCCGCGGGTCGACCTCGATCGAGACCCGGCCGTCCTGGCCCTGGGTCGCGTCGAAGACCGGGCGCAGGATGTCGGCGGCGTCCCTCACGTCAGCCGTCGTGATCATGCGGATGGCCTCGTCCACGGTCACCTTGCGGGCGGCGAGGTCGGTCAGCTGCTGGTCGTAGCCGTGCCCCTCGGAGATCGCCTTCTGGAAGATCGACGGGTTGGTGGTCACACCCACGACGTGGCTCTGGTCGATGAGCTCGGCCAGGTTGCCGGACGTGATCCGCTGACGCGAGAGGTCGTCCAGCCAGATCGCGACGCCTTCGTCGGAGAGGCGCTTGAGAGCGTCTGTCATGAGAATTGCATCTCCATTAAGTCGTACGTACGCGCGCGTATTCGCGTCAGCGCGCGGCGGCGTCCAGGGATTCCCGTGCGGCGGCGACGACGGCCTCCGGGGTGAACCCGAACTCACGGAACAGGACCTTGGCGTCGGCCGAGGCGCCGAAGTGCTCGAGGGAGACGATGCGGCCGGCGTCACCCACGTACTTGTGCCAGGTCAGGCCGACACCGGCCTCGACCGCGACACGCGCCTTCACCGACGGCGGCAGGACGGAGTCCCTGTACTCCTGGCCCTGCTCCTCGAACCACTCCACCGACGGCATCGAGACCACGCGGGTCGGGACGCCGGCGGCCTGCAGCTGCTCCCGGGCCTCGACGGCCAGGTGCACCTCGGAACCGGTCGCGATGAGGACCACCTCGGCGGCAGTGCTCTGCCCGGAGGGGCCTTCGGCGTCGAACAGCACGTAGCCGCCCTTGGCCGCGTCCTCGTTGGGCTCGTAGGTCGGCACGCCCTGACGGGTCAGCGCCAGGCCCACCGGGGTGCCCTTGCCGTAGACCTTGGTGTGGCGCTGCATGATCTCGCGCCAGGCGATCGCCGTCTCGTTGGCGTCGGCCGGGCGGACGACCGCCAGGCCCGGGATCGCCCGCAGCGAGGCCAGGTGCTCCACCGGCTGGTGGGTCGGGCCGTCCTCGCCGAGACCGATCGAGTCGTGCGTCCACACGTACGTCACCGGCAGGTGCATCAGCGCGGACAGGCGCACGGCGTTGCGCATGTAGTCGGAGAACACCAGGAAGGTGCCCCCGTAGACGCGCGTGTTGCCGTGCAGGGCGATGCCGTTCAGCTCCGCGGCCATCGCGTGCTCGCGGATGCCGAAGTGGATCGTCCGGCCGTACGGGTTCGCCTCGGGCAGCGGGTTGCCCTCCGGAAGGAAGGAGGACGACTTGTCGATCGTGGTGTTGTTCGAGCCGGCGAGGTCGGCCGAGCCGCCCCACAGCTCCGGGATCACCGTGCCGAGCGCCTGGAGCACCTTGCCGGACGCGGCACGCGTCGCGACGCTCTTGCCCGCCTCGAAGACAGGGAGCTTCTCGGCCCAGCCGGCCGGCAGCTCGTTGGCCTGGATGCGGTCGAACTCGGCCGCGCGCTCCGGGTTGGCGGTGCGCCACTCGGCGAGCTTCTTCTCCCACGCGGCGCGGACCTCGCGGCCACGGTCGCCGAGCCCGCGGGTGTGCGCGATGACCTCGTCGGAGACCTCGAAGCTCTGCTCCGGGTCGAAGCCCAGGACGCGCTTGGTGGCCGCCACCTCCTCGTCGCCCAGGGCCGAGCCGTGCGCGGCCTCGGTGTTCTGGGCGTTCGGGGCCGGCCAGGCGATGATCGAACGCATCGCGATGAAGGAGGGACGCTCGGTCTCGGCCTCGGCGGCCTTGATCGCCGCGTACAGGGCGGCCGGGTCCAGGTCGCCGTCGGCCTTGGGCTCGACGCGCTGGACGTGCCAGCCGTACGCCTCGTACCGCTTCATCGTGTCCTCGGACACGGCGGTCTCGGTGTCGCCCTCGATCGAGATGTGGTTGTCGTCCCACAGCAGGATCAGGTTGCCGAGCTTCTGGTGACCGGCGAGCGAGGACGCCTCGGCGGAGATGCCCTCCTGGAGGCAGCCGTCACCGGCGATCACGTAGATGTGGTGGTCGAACGGAGAAGCGCCCTTCGGGGCCTCCGGGTCGAACAGACCGCGCTCGAAGCGGGCGGCCATCGCCATGCCCACCGCGTTCGCGACACCCTGGCCGAGCGGGCCGGTGGTGGTCTCCACGCCCTTGGTGTGCCCGTACTCCGGGTGACCCGGGGTCTTCGAGCCCCACGTGCGGAAGGACTTCAGGTCGTCCAGCTCGAGACCGAAGCCACCCAGGTAGAGCTGGGTGTACAGGGTCAGGGACGAGTGGCCGGCGGAGAGGACGAAGCGGTCGCGGCCCACCCACTCCGGGTCGGCGGGGTCGTGGCGCATCACCTTCTGGAAGAGGGTGTACGCGGCGGGCGCCAGGCTCATGGCCGTGCCGGGATGGCCGTTCCCGACCTTCTGTACGGCGTCAGCGGCCAGGATGCGGGCGGTGTCCACGGCCCGCTGGTCCAGTTCGGTCCACTCGAGGTCTGTGGTCGTCGGCTTAGTGCTCACCCTGAGTCAGGGCTCCTCTCCGCATGTCTGTAGCCGGTGACTGAGGGTGTCCCGGCGTTGTCGAGCCTACCCCCGAAAAACGCCCCTCTTTTCGGGCCCACGCCCCTCAAATGAGCGCACACAGCAAGACTGCCGCCGCCCGTGGGAGTTCGCCTCCCGAGCCGGTGCGCGGCTCGTGTCCACCCCTTGGGACGCACCCTCGGGTGAGCCCCGCCAACACGACCCCACCCCCGCGAAGATCGGCGTATGGGCAACGTCTACAGTGGCGTGGTACGCGCAAGTCTTCACCCCGTCTTCATCCGGGGAGCTTGCTGGGAATTTCTCTGTCAGGGGTGTGCGTGACGGCCGTCGAGTCCCGACCCGCAGGGGTCGTCTTGACTCCCAGCCCGGGGGGCCATCGGCCGTTCGGGGCCCGCGTCAAGGCATTCGTGGCGCTGACCAAGCCGCGGATCATCGAGCTGCTGCTCATCACCACCGTGCCGGTGATGTTCCTCGCCGAACAGGGCGTGCCCGATCTGTGGCTGGTCCTCGCCACCTGCTTCGGCGGCTACCTGTCCGCGGGCGGCGCGAACGCGCTCAACATGTACATCGACCGCGACATCGACGCGCTGATGGACCGCACGTCGCAGCGACCGCTGGTCACCGGCATGGTCTCGCCGCGCGAGGGCCTGGTCTTCGGTCTCACGCTCGCGGTCGTCTCGACCCTCTGGTTCGGCCTGCTGGTCAACTGGCTGTCCGCCTGGCTCTCCCTCGGCGCGCTGCTCTTCTACGTCGTCGTCTACACGATGATCCTCAAGCGCCGCACCGCGCAGAACATCGTCTGGGGCGGCATCGCGGGCTGCATGCCGGTGCTCATCGGCTGGTCCTCCGTCACCGACTCGATGTCCTGGGCCGCCGTCGTCCTCTTCATGGTCATCTTCTTCTGGACGCCGCCGCACTACTGGCCGCTGTCGATGAAGGTGAAGGAGGACTACGCGCGCGTGGGCGTGCCGATGCTCCCGGTCCTCGCCTCCAACAAGGTCGTCGCCAGGCAGATCGTGATCTACAGCTGGGTCATGGTGGCGGTCTCCCTGCTGCTCACCCCGCTCGGCTACACCGGCTGGTTCTACACCGCCGTGGCGCTGCTCACCGGCGGCTGGTGGCTGTGGGAGGCGCACGCGCTCCTCAACCGCGCCAAGGCGGAGGTGACCGGCGCGAAGCTCAAGGAGATGCGCCTGTTCCACTGGTCCATCACCTATGTCTCGCTGCTCTTCGTGGCAGTCGCGGTGGACCCCTTCCTGCGCTGACCTCCCGCACCGAACCCTCCCGGCCGACGGCCGGGGCGCGTGGCCCACGCCACGTGCCCCGGCCGTCGCCACGTGATCTACCCCCGAGTAGCATCCTTGGCATGGCAGAAACGAAGCAGGCGGACACCAAGGGCGCGGACAAGGGCGCGGAGCGCAAGGCGGCCCGGCTGGCCAAGGAGATCAAGGCCTTCGCCGGCAAGCACGGCGGCGCCGAGGGCCAGCTCGCCCACATCGGCCAGGCCGGCACCCGCATCGTCCTCGTCGGCACGGACGGCGGCTGGGGCGACCTGGTGGCCCCGACCTACGCGATCGCGGAGGCGGCCGCCGAGAAGGCCGGTCTCACGCTGCACGAGGAGTTCGACGGCGAGTTCGCCGCCAAGGTCGTCACCGGCCCGTACGAGTGGACCCGCATGGCCGGCATCCAGCTCGGCGGCCCGGCCAACGTCTGAGACCACCGGACGGGCCTCGGTCACCCGAGGCCGCCGGACAGGATCCGGCGCCTGAGGCCGCCGGGGCCGGGAGGCCGCCGGATGGCTCCAGGACGGCTTCCGGCGCCTGAGACCGCCGGTGCTCCGGAGGCGGCAACCTTGCGCGGGGGTCACCCGTTAGGAGGGGTGGAAGCCCGTCCGACGTGGGAGCCCCCGGAATGATCGACACTCCGAGCCTGGTCGACCAGTACTGCCACGGGGTGCTCCGCACGGAGCTCGGCCTCGGCACCTTCGAGCGTCATCTCGCTCCCGGCTCCGCAGCGCCCGCCGCGGGCACCACCTTCTTCGACACCCAGACCGGCTTCGCCGTACGGCGCTGGTGCCCGCCGCTCCTCGGTCTCGAACCGCACTGTCACCCCGCCCGCTACCTGGCCCGGCGCCGCGAGCTCGGCGTCCTGGAGACCGGGCGGCGTCTGCTGCGGGCCTCCGGCGTCACGACGTACCTCGTCGACACCGGATGGCCCGGCGACCTCACCGGGCCGGCCGAGCTGGCCGCCACCGCGGACGCCGCCGCGCACGAGATCGTCCGGCTCGAACTCCTCGCCCAGCAGGTCGCCGACACCTCCGGCACCGTCGACTCCTTCCTGGCCAACCTCGCCGAGGCCGTCCACGGGGCCGCGGCGGGCGCCGTCGCCTTCACCTCGGCCGCCGGCCAACGCGGCGGGCTCGCCGCCGTCCCCGAACCGCCCGGTCCCGGCGAGGTGCGCGGTGCGGCGGGCCGCTGGCTGGCCCGGCGCGCGGCCGGCACGGCCGTCGACGACCCGGTGCTGCTGCGCCATCTGCTGTGGGTCGCCGTCGGCGCCGGCCGGCCGCTCCAGCTGCACGTCGGCGACCGGGACCCCGGCGCGCTCGCGGGCTTCGCCGCCGCCACGGGCGGGCTCGGCACGGATCTGGTGCTGCTGCACGAGTACCCCCACCACCGCCAGGCGGCCCGGCTCGCCGCCCACTTCCCGCACGTCTACGCCGACCTCGGCCCGGTCGTCGCGCGCACCGGCGCGCGGGCCGCGGCCGTGCTCGCCGAGTTCCTCGAGCTGGCGCCGTTCGGCAAGCTGCTGTTCTCCAGCGGCGCCCGCGGACTGCCCGAGCTGCACGTGGTGGCCGCCGGCGTGTTCCGCGGGGCGCTCGCCCGGGTGCTCGGCGAGTGGGTGGGCGACGGCTCCTGGTCCCGTACGGACGCGCAGCGGGTCGCCGGCCTGCTCGCGGCGGGCAACGCCCGCCGGGTCTACGGGCTCGGGACCGCGGCCGGCACCCGTTGCTAGCGTCGGTACCGGCGGACGGTCACGGTGAGACGGCAGCCGTCCGACGGCCGGACGTCGCGGGGGTCAGGCCGTCGCCAGCTCGGGGTCGGCCTGGGCCGGGATCTCCGCGGTGGCCGTGGGGCGCTCGCGCAGGCTCAGGGCGAGCCGCAGCACCGCGATCCACATCAACGACGAGCCGAGCATGTGGGCGGCGACCAGGGCCTCAGGGACGCCCGTGAAGTACTGGAGGTAGCCCAGCGCTCCCTGCCCGACCAGCACGACCAGCAGGTCGCGGGCGCGCGCCCGGGTGTCGTCGGGCGCGTCGACCACGCGCAGGACCAGCCACATCGCGAGCGCGAGGGCGCACACCACCCAGGCGGCGATCGCGTGGACGTGGGCGGCGTTCGTCCAGTCCCACGGCATGCGCGGCACGTCGCTGCTGTCGCCGGCGTGCTTGCCGGCGCCGGTCACCGTCGTACCGAGCACGATGAGCAGCCCGGAGGCGAGGACGATCGCGAAGGACAGCTTGCGCACCGGGCGCGGGACGCGCGGCTTCGGCACGGTGTCGCCCTCACCGGCGCGGTGCCAGGTGACGACCGCCACCGTCAGGAGCGAGTTGGCGGCCAGGAAGTGCCCGGCCACCGTCCACGGGTTGAGGCCCATCCACACGGTGATGCCGCCGATGACGGCGTTGCTCATCACGATCCAGAACTGGGCCCAGGCGAGCCGGGAGAGCCCGCGGCGGCGCGGCTTCACCGACCGCGCGGCCACGATCGCCCAGCCGACGGCCGCCGACAGGACGTACGTCAGCATGCGGTTGCCGAACTCGATCAGGCCGCGGTAGCCCTGCTCGGGCGTGACGATCAGGCTGTCTTCCGTGCACTTGGGCCACGTGTCGCAGCCGAGTCCGGAACCGGTCAGCCGGACCGCGCCGCCGGTGACGATGATGAGCACGCTCATCACGACGGCGGACAGCGCGGCGCGCCGGAGCGTCCGGGGGGACGGGGTCCAGCGCCTGGCGATGAAGGCGAGGGGGGTCTGCACGGGCCCCATCGTAGGCGGGGGCTTGTGCATGCTTTCACGAGGGGGTGGTTACGGGGCGAGTCACCCCGAAACGTCACCCCGTGACTACGCGGCGCGTCACTCCCAGCGGAAGAACCGGGCCGCCGCGCCGAGCCCCACGACCGCCCAGACGGCGAGGATGAGGGCGTCGCCCCACGGCATCCCCGCACCGCCCTGAAGGACGTCGCGCAGTCCGTCGGACAGCGCCGAGATCGGCAGCAGCGCGAGCACGTCGCCCGCGGCGCCGAACTTCTCCAGCGGCACGATCACCCCGCCGCCGACCAGGAGCAGCAGGAACACCAGGTTCGCCGCCGCCAGCGTGGCCTCCGCCTTCAGGGTGCCGGCCATCAGCAGACCGAGCCCGGAGAAGGCGGCGGTGCCGAGGACGAGGAGGGCGAGCACGGCGAGCGGGTTCCCCTGCGGCGACCAGCCGAGCGCCAGCGCGATCACCGTGAGGAGCACCACCTGGAGCACCTCGGTGACGAGCACCGACAGCGTCTTGGCCGTCATCAGCGCCCAGCGCGGCAGCGGCGAGGCACCGAGCCGCTTGAGCACGCCGTAACGCCGCTCGAAGCCGGTCGCGATGGCCTGCCCGGTGAAGGCGGTGGACATCACGGCGAGCGCGAGCACGCCCGGGGCGAGGAAGTCGACGGCCTTGTCCGCGCCCGTGTCGACGATGTCGACCGTCGAGAACAGCACGAGCAGCAGGGAGGGGATGATCACCGTGAGCAGCAGCTGCTCGCCGTTGCGCAGCAGCATCCGCGTCTCGAGCGCGGCCTGCGCGGCGATCATCCGCCCGACGGGCGCCGCCCCCGGCCTCGGCGCGTACGTCCCCGCGCCCACGGTCCCGTTCGTGCTCACGAGCGCAGCTCCTTGCCGGTGTGGCCCGGGTTCATGACCTCAGCTCCTTGCCGGTCAGCTCCAGGCTGTGCTTTTCCGGGGGGCAACCCCCGGACCCCCGGCAGATATCGGTGTGGCCCGGGTTCATGACCTCAGCTCCTTGCCGGTCAGCTCCAGAAAGACGTCTTCGAGGGTGTGGCGTTCGACCGAGATCCGGTCGGGCATCACACCGTGCTGCGCGCACCAGCTGGTGACGGTGGCGAGCAGCTGGGGGCCCACGTCGCCGGTGATCCGGTACGTGCCGGGCAGCGGTTCCGCCGCGGAGCTGCCGTCGGGCAGGGCCTTCAGCAGCGAGCCGAGGTCGAGGCCGGGGCGGCCCGTGAAGCGCAGGGTGTTCTCGGCGCCGCCCCGGCACAGCTCCTCGGGGCTGCCCTGGGCGACGACTCGGCCGCCGTCGACGATGGCGACGTCGTCGGCGAGCTCCTCCGCCTCGTTCATGAAGTGGGTGGTCAGCACGACCGTCACGCCGTCGGCGCGCAGCTCGCGGACCAGGTCCCAGGTGGCGCGGCGGGCCTGCGGGTCGAGGCCGGCGGTGGGCTCGTCGAGGAAGACCAGCTCGGGGCGGCCCACGACGGCCATGGCGAGCGAGAGCCGCTGCTGCTGGCCGCCGGAGAGCCGCCGGTAGGTGGTGCGTCCGCAGGAGCCGAGGCCGAGGCGCTCGATCAGGGCGTCCACGTCGAGCGGGTGGGCGTGCAGCTTCGCCATGTGGCGGAGCATCTCGTCGGCGCGGGCGCCGGAGTAGACGCCGCCGGACTGGAGCATCACGCCGATCCGGGGCCGCAGGGCGGCCGCGTCGGCGACCGGGTCCAGGCCGAGGACGCGGACGGTGCCGGCGTCGGGCCTCCGGTAGCCCTCGCAGCTCTCGATCGTGGTGGTCTTGCCGGCCCCGTTGGGCCCGAGGACGGCGGTGACGGTGCCGGCCCGCACGTCGAGGTCGAGGCCGTCGACGGCGGTCTTCGTCCCGTACCGCTTGACCAGGCCCCGGACCCGGACCACGGACTCGTTTCGCATGCCGGGAAGTCTAGAGAGGTGCGCGGTGGCCCTCCGGCGCGGGTCGGGGTGAACGGTCCGGAATCGGGCAGGATCACCGTATGCCGGTGTTCGTCGGCACCTCAGGGTGGCAGTACCGGGACTGGCGGGGCGTGCTCTACGCCGAGGACGTGCCCCAGCGGCTCTGGCTGGAGGAGTACGCCCGGAACTTCGCGGTCGTCGAGAACAACAACGCCTTCTACCGGCTGCCCGAGAAGACCACCTTCGCGGCCTGGCGGGAGCGGACTCCCGAGGGCTTCGTCATGGCGGTGAAGGCCAGCCGCTACCTCACGCACATCAAGCGGCTGAAGGACCCGGAGGAGCCCGTGGCGCGGCTGATGGGCCGCGCGGAGGCGCTGGGCGACCGGCTGGGACCCGTACTGCTCCAGCTGCCGCCGACCCTCCGGGCCGACCCGGAGCTCCTGGACGCGGCGCTGGCCCGGTTTCCCGAGGGCACCCGGGTGGCGGTCGAGCCGCGGCACGAGTCGTGGTGGACGGAGGAGGTCCGGGGCGTCCTGGAGAAGCGGGGAGCCGCGCTGTGCTGGGCGGACCGCGGTTCCCGCCCGGTGGCCCCGCTGTGGCGGACGGCGGACTGGGCGTATCTGCGGCTGCACGAGGGCCGGGCGAGGCCGCATCCCTCGTACGGCCGCCAGGCGCTGGCGGGCTGGGCGGAGCGGCTGGCCGGGACCTGGCAGGACCGGGCGGACGTCTTCGTTTTCTTCAACAACGACCCGGGCGGGGCGGCGGTCCGCAACGCGGAAACTTTTCTCCGTGTGGCGGAGTCCCGCGGCCTGACGATCTACGCACCGTAGGGCCCTCCGATCGACCGGAAACCGCTGGTCACGGGGGGCGCGATTCGTCCTACGAATGATCGTTTCCGCAGGTCAGGTAAGCCTTACCTGCGTGACGTACGGCACCGTCGCGGGCCCCGGCCTCGCTTGTCAGTCCCTGATTAATTACGCAACAATGGCGTTGTGAAAAACGTCGGTGAGGCTCCCACGGAGGAACTCGCGACCGGTGAGCGATCCACGCGCAACCGGGTCGCGCGGTCCATCCTGGACCACGGGCCCTCGACCGTCGCCGATCTCGCCCAGCGGCTCGGCCTCACCCAGGCCGCCGTCCGCCGGCACCTCGACTCGCTGGTCACCGACAACGTGGTGGAAGCGCGCGAGAAGCGGGTCTACGGAGCCCGCACCCGCGGCAGGCCCGCCAAGGTCTTCGCGCTGACCGACTGCGGCCGGGACGCCTTCGACCAGTCCTACGACGCGCTGGCCGTCGAGGCACTGCGCTGGATCGAGCGGAACGCCGGGGGAGAGGCCGCGGTCGCCGCCTTCGCCCGCGACCGCGTCGAGGCCCAGGCCGAGGCGTACCGGGCGGCCGTCGAGTCCGCCGAGCCCGACCAGCGCACCGAGGCTCTGGCCAAGGCGCTGACCGCCGACGGGTACGCTGCCACTGCGCGCAACGCGCCGGTCGGCGAGCAGCTCTGCCAGCACCACTGCCCGGTCGCCCACGTCGCCGAGCAGTATCCGCAGCTGTGCGAGGCGGAGACGGAGATCTTCTCCCGCCTCCTCGGGACCCACGTCCAGCGCCTGGCCACCATCGCGCATGGTGACGGCGTCTGCACGACGTTCATCCCGCACGGCGCCCCCCAGACCACTTCATCCACAGCATCCGCAAGCACGGCCGGGAGGAACCCCGCATGACCACCGAGATCAGCCACCCCGAGCTCGAGGGCCTGGGTCGGTACGAGTACGGCTGGGCCGACTCGGACGCGGCGGGTGCCGCCGCGAAGCGAGGTCTCTCCGAGGACGTCGTCCGCGACATCTCCGCGAAGAAGAACGAGCCCGAGTGGATGCTGAAGCTGCGGCTCAAGGGTCTGCGGCTCTTCGACAAGAAGCCCATGCCGACCTGGGGCTCCGACCTGTCGGGCATCGACTTCGACAACATCAAGTACTTCGTGCGGTCCACCGAGAAGCAGGCCGAGTCCTGGGAGGACCTGCCGGAGGACATCAAGAACACGTACGACAAGCTCGGCATCCCGGAGGCGGAGAAGCAGCGCCTCGTCGCCGGTGTCGCCGCCCAGTACGAGTCCGAGGTCGTCTACCACCAGATCCGCGAGGACCTGGAGGAGCAGGGCGTCATCTTCGTCGACACCGACACCGCGCTGAAGGAGCACGAGGAGCTCTTCAAGGAGTACTTCGGCACCGTCATCCCGGTCGGCGACAACAAGTTCGCCTCCCTGAACACGGCCGTGTGGTCCGGCGGCTCCTTCATCTACGTGCCGAAGGGCGTGCACGTCGAGATCCCACTCCAGGCCTACTTCCGTATCAACACGGAGAACATGGGCCAGTTCGAGCGGACGCTGATCATCGTCGACGAGGACGCCTACGTCCACTACGTCGAGGGCTGCACCGCCCCGATCTACTCCTCGGACTCGCTGCACAGCGCCGTGGTCGAGATCATCGTCAAGAAGGGCGGCCGCTGCCGCTACACGACCATCCAGAACTGGTCGAACAACGTCTACAACCTGGTGACCAAGCGCGCCGTCGCCTACGAGGGCGCCACCATGGAGTGGGTCGACGGCAACATCGGCTCCAAGGTCACCATGAAGTACCCGGCCGTCTACCTGATGGGCGAGCACGCCAAGGGCGAGACCCTGTCCATCGCCTTCGCGGGCGAGGGCCAGCACCAGGACGCCGGCGCCAAGATGGTCCACATGGCCCCGAACACCTCCTCCAACATCGTCTCCAAGTCGGTGGCGCGAGGCGGCGGCCGTACCTCCTACCGCGGTCTCATCGAGATCGGCGAGGGTGCCCCGGGCGCCAAGTCGAACGTGCTGTGCGACGCCCTGCTCGTCGACACGATCTCCCGCTCGGACACGTACCCCTACGTGGACGTCCGCGAGGACGACGTCTCCATGGGCCACGAGGCCACCGTCTCCAAGGTCTCCGAGGACCAGCTCTTCTACCTGATGAGCCGCGGCCTCACCGAGTTCGAGGCGATGGCCATGATCGTCCGCGGCTTCGTCGAGCCCATCGCGAAGGAGCTGCCGATGGAGTACGCGCTGGAGCTCAACCGGCTGATCGAGCTGCAGATGGAAGGCGCGGTCGGCTGAGGCCTCAAGGCCTCGCCCCCGCCCCCCGTACCGCAGCACTGATTTCTTTTTGACGCAGGAAGAGAGCAACACGACAGCCATGGCTGAGGCTCAGAACATCCCCGCGGGCTCCACCACCGCGGGCTCGATCGCGGTGGCCGCCGAGTCCACCGTCGCCACGCGCATGAGCGCCCCGCCGTCCTTCGACGTCGCGGACTTCCCCGTCCCGCACGGCCGCGAGGAGGAGTGGCGCTTCACCCCGCTGGAGCGGCTCCGCGGCCTGCACGACGGCACCGCCGTCGCCACCGGCGAGGGCGTCCGCGTGGAGATCGAGGCCCCCGAGGGCGTCACCGTGGAGACCGTGGGCCGCGACGACGCGCGCCTCGGCAAGGCCGGCACGCCGGTCGACCGGGTCGCCGCCCAGGCGTACACCTCCTTCGAGAAGGCCTCGGTCGTCACCGTCGCCAAGGAGGCCGTGCTCACCGAGCCGATCCGCATTGCCGTGCACGGCGAGGGCGGGGTCGCCTTCGGCCACCAGGTGATCGAGCTCGGCGCCTTCGCCGAGGCGGTCGTCGTCCTCGACCACACCGGTGACGCGGTGCTCGCCGCCAACGTCGACTACGTGCTCGGCGACGGCGCCAAGCTCACCGTCGTCTCCGTCCAGGACTGGGACGAGAAGGCCGTCCACGTCGCCCAGCACAACGCGCTGGTCGGCCGTGACGCCTCCTTCAAGTCCGTCGTCGTGACCTTCGGCGGCGACGTCGTCCGTATCCACCCGCGCGTGACGTACGCGGCCCCCGGCGGCGAGGCCGAGCTCTTCGGCCTCTACTTCACCGACGCCGGCCAGCACCAGGAGCACCGCCTCCTGGTCACCCACAACGTGCCGCACTGCAAGTCCAACGTGGCCTACAAGGGCGCCCTGCAGGGTCAGGACGCCCACGCGGTCTGGATCGGCGACGTCCTCATCGAGGCCAAGGCCGAGGGCACCGACACCTACGAGCTCAACCGGAACCTCGTCCTCACCGACGGCGCCCGGGTCGACTCCGTGCCGAACCTGGAGATCGAGACCGGCGAGATCGCCGGCGCCGGCCACGCCTCCGCCACCGGCCGCTTCGACGACGAGCAGCTCTTCTACCTGATGGCCCGCGGCATCCCGGAGGCCGAGGCCCGCCGCCTCGTCGTCCGCGGCTTCTTCGCCGAGCTGGTCCAGCAGATCGGTCTGCCGGACGTCGAGGAGCGCCTCATCGCCAAGATCGAGGCCGAGCTGGAGGCGTCCGTCTGATGGCCTTCGTCCGCGCCTGTGCGCTGAGCGAGCTGGAGGAGGACACCCCGAAGCGGGTGGAACTCGACGGCACGCCGGTGTCCCTCGTCCAGACCGAGGGCGAGGTGTTCGCGATCCACGACATCTGCTCGCACGCCAACGTCTCCCTCTCGGAGGGCGAGGTCGAGGACTGCCAGATCGAGTGCTGGCTGCACGGATCCGCGTTCGACCTCCGCACCGGCAAGCCGTCCGGCCTTCCCGCGACGCGCCCCGTCCCCGTATACCCCGTAAAGATCGAAGGGGACGATGTGCTCGTCTCCGTCACCCAGGAGTCCTGAGTCACCCATGGCAACGCTTGAAATCCACGACCTGCACGTCTCCGTCGAGGCCGAGAACGGTCCGCGTGAGATCCTCAAGGGTGTCGACCTGACCATCAAGCAGGGCGAGACCCACGCCGTCATGGGCCCGAACGGCTCCGGCAAGTCGACCCTGGCGTACTCGCTGGCCGGCCACCCGAAGTACACGGTCACCGGCGGCACCGTCACCCTCGACGGCGAGGACGTCCTGGAGATGTCGGTCGACGAGCGCGCCCGCGCCGGCGTCTTCCTGGCCATGCAGTACCCGGTCGAGGTCCCCGGCGTCTCGGTCTCCAACTTCCTGCGCACCTCCGCCACCGCCGTCCGCGGCGAGGCGCCCAAGCTGCGCACCTGGGTGAAGGAGGTCAAGGAGGCCATGGAGAAGCTCCAGATGGACCCGGCCTTCGCCGAGCGCAACGTCAACGAGGGCTTCTCCGGCGGTGAGAAGAAGCGCCACGAGATCCTCCAGCTCGAGCTGCTCAAGCCGAAGATCGCGATCCTCGACGAGACCGACTCCGGCCTCGACGTCGACGCCCTGCGCATCGTCTCCGAGGGCGTCAACCGCGTCCGTGAGACCGGTGAGGTCGGCACCCTGCTGATCACGCACTACACGCGGATCCTCCGCTACATCAAGCCCGACTTCGTGCACGTCTTCGCGAACGGCCGCATCGTCGAGTCCGGCGGCGCCGAGCTCGCCGACCAGCTGGAGAACGAGGGCTACGACAAGTACGTGAAGGGTGGCGCATCCGCGTGACTTCCGCCCATCAGGGGCTGACCGGCCTCCTCGACACCGAGGCGATCCGCAAGGACTTCCCGCTCCTGGATCGCGTGGTCCACGACGGCAAGAAGATCGTGTACCTGGACTCCGCGGCGACCTCGCAGAAGCCGCGCCAGGTCCTCGACGCGCTCAACGCCTACTACGAGCGGCACAACGCCAACGTCCACCGCGGGGTCTACACGGTCGCCGAGGAGGCCACCGCGCTGTACGAGGGCGCCCGCGACAAGGTCGCCGCCTTCATCAACGCGCCGAGCCGCGACGAGGTGATCTTCACCAAGAACGCCTCCGAGTCGCTCAACCTCGTGGCCAACATGCTGGGCTGGGCCGACGAGCCCTACCGCGTGGACCACGAGACCGAGATCGTCATCACGGAGATGGAGCACCACTCCAACATCGTGCCGTGGCAGCTGCTCGCGCAGCGCACCGGCGCGAAGCTGAAGTGGTTCGGGCTCACCGACGAGGGCAGGCTCGACCTGTCCAACATCGAGGAGCTCATCACCGAGAAGACGAAGATCGTCTCCTTCACCCTGGTGTCGAACCTGCTCGGCACGTTCAACCCGGTGGAGACGATCATCCGTCGTGCCCAGGAGGTCGGTGCGCTCGTGTGCATCGACGCCTCCCAGGCGGCCCCGCACATGGTGCTCGACGTGCAGGCGCTGCAGGCCGACTTCGTGGCCTTCACCGGCCACAAGATGTGCGGCCCGACCGGCATCGGCGTGCTGTGGGGACGGCAGGAGCTCCTGGAGGACCTGCCGCCGTTCCTCGGTGGCGGCGAGATGATCGAGACCGTCTCGATGCACTCCTCCACCTACGCGCCGGCCCCGCACAAGTTCGAGGCGGGTACGCCCCCGATCGCCCAGGCCGTCGGCCTCGGCGCGGCCGTGGACTACCTGTCGGCGATCGGCATGGACAACATCTGGCGCCATGAGCACGCGATCACCGAGTACGCCGTCCGCCGCCTCCAGGAGGTGCCGGACCTGCGGATCATCGGCCCGACCACGGCCGAGGACCGCGGCGCGGCGATCTCCTTCACGCTCGGCGACATCCACCCGCACGACGTGGGCCAGGTCCTCGACGAGCAGGGCATCGCGGTCCGCGTCGGCCACCACTGCGCGCGCCCGGTCTGCCTGCGCTACGGAATTCCTGCGACCACGCGAGCGTCGTTCTATCTGTACTCCACCCCGGCCGAGGTCGACGCCCTGGTCGAGGGACTGGAGCACGTACGGAACTTCTTCGGCTAGGGGACGGCTCGTGAAGCTCGATTCGATGTACCAGGACGTCATCCTGGACCACTACAAGCACCCGCATGGTCGTGGTCTCCGGGACGGCGACGCCGAGGTGCACCACGTCAACCCGACCTGCGGTGACGAGATCACGCTCCGCGTGAAGTACGACGGCTCGCGCATCGAGGACGTGTCGTACGAGGGCCAGGGCTGCTCCATCAGCCAGGCCTCGGCGTCCGTGCTCAACGAGCTGCTCGTCGGCAAGGAGCTGGCCGAGGCGCAGAAGATCCAGGGCACCTTCCTGGAGCTGATGCAGTCCAAGGGCCAGATCGAGCCGGACGACGCGATGGAGGAGATCCTGGAGGACGCGGTCGCGTTCGCCGGTGTCTCGAAGTACCCGGCCCGGGTGAAGTGCGCGCTGCTGAGCTGGATGGCGTGGAAGGACGCGACCGCCCAGGCCCTGGGTGAACGACCTCAAGATTCTGCGAGGAAGTCGGCATGACCGAGAACGCCGAGGCCACGATGAAGCCGGCCTCCGAAGAAGAGATCCGCGAGGCGCTGTACGACGTCGTCGACCCCGAGCTGGGCATCGACGTGGTCAACCTGGGCCTGATCTACGGAATCCACATCGACGACTCCAACGTCGCGACGCTGGACATGACCCTGACGTCGGCGGCCTGTCCGCTGACCGACGTGATCGAGGACCAGGCGAAGGCCGCCACCGACGGCATCGTCAACGAGCTGAAGATCAACTGGGTCTGGATGCCGCCGTGGGGCCCGGACAAGATCACGGACGACGGCCGCGAGCAGCTGCGCGCGCTGGGCTTCAACGTCTGACGGCAGCGACGGCACGCGGAAGGGCCGCACCCCTCGGGGGTGCGGCCCTTCGCGCGTCCGCGGGAGTGCGCGGGAGTCCGCCGGCGTCGGCTCAGTAGGGCGTCGCGGCCGTCTGGGCCAGGACCGGGGCCAGGTTCTCCTTGCGGATGCGCTGGTCGACGTAGAGGAGGCCGGAGACCAGGGGGAGGAACGGGGCGAAGACCGCCTGGGTGATCAGCTGGGCGGCGGTGACGAGGATCATGACGCCGCCGAAGACGGCGATCACGTCGCCCGGTGTCGGGTTGTCGCCGGGGTCGTAGACCGACATGGGGACCATGCCGGCGAAGGAGACGATCTGCTGGATCACCATGCTCACCACGCCGACCATCAGGCCGACGAGGATCGTGATGCCGAAGATCCGCCACCAGGAGCCGCGGACCAGGGCCGAGGAGCGGCGCAGGGAGCCCAGCGGGCCCTGGTGCTCGATGACGGCGGCCGCCGGGGCCAGGCTGTACTTGACCCAGAGCCACACGACGAGGGGCATGGTCGCGAAGGTGGCGAGGAAGAACAGCAGACCCGCCACGGCCAGGCCCGCGCCGTCGTCGCCCGAACCACTTTCGGAGGCGGCGACGCCCGCGATCACGCCCGCGATCAGCAGGCCGAAGCCGACGAAGACGAGCACCATCGGCAGGATCACGGCGAGCGTCGACAGGAACAGCGAGCCGATCACGGAGCCCAGGCGGGACCAGGCGCGGCGCCACGTGGCGCCGAAGCCCATGGGCCGGCCGAGGACGGCTTCCTGGAGCACCGCCGGGACGGCGGCGTAGACGAGGCCGCTGGCGACGATCCAGCCGGCCATGGCCACGAGCCAGACGAGGACGAAGGCCACGATCAGCGGCCGCACGTCGTCGAAGCCGGCGGAATCACCGGCGGGCGTGGCGTCCAGCCGGTCCAGGTCGTCGCCGACGGCCAGCCAGCCGAGCGCGAGCGCCCCGCCCATCAGCACCGTCGCGCCCGTGTAGGCGACCAGCGCCACGCCGACCAGCGACTTCCAGTAGCGCCCGTACGTGCTGAAGACGCCGTTCAGGATGGCGCCGAGGCCCAGCGGCGCCAGGGGTATCACGCCGGGCTTCGGCGGAGGCGGCGGAGGAGCGTAGCCGTACCCGTATCCGTACGGCCCCGAAGGGTATGTCATGCGCACACCGTATCGGGCGCCGTTGTGTACGGCCGTACGCATCGATGGGTACCCTCGTCCTCATGGGATACGGACTGCTCGCGGGGGCCATAGCGGCCGAGATCGTGGCCACCACCTCGATGAAGTACAGCGAGGGCTTCTCCCGGCTCGTCCCCTCGCTGGTCACCGGCGCCGGCTATCTGCTCGCCTTCGCCCTGCTCGCCAAGGCACTCAAGACCCTCGAGGTCGGCACCGCCTACGCCATCTGGTCCGGCGTCGGCACCGCGGCCGTCGCCGCCATCGGCGCCCTCTTCCTCGGAGAGTCCATGACCCTCGCCAAGATCGCCGGAATCCTCCTGATCATCGCCGGCGTCACCGTCCTCAACCTCGGCGGCGCACACTGATGCCCCCCACCCCCGCGGGCCCCCGCCCCCGCCGCCACGACCCCGGGCGGCGCGAGCGGATCGTCGAGGCCGCCCTCCGCGTCGTCGGCCGCGGCGGCATCGCCGGACTGAGCCACCGCACCGTCGCCGCCGAGGCCGACGTGCCGCTCGGCTCCACCACGTACCACTTCGCCTCCCTCGACGAACTCCTCGTCGCCGCCCTGCGCAAGGCCAACGACAACTTCGGGCGCGCCCTGCGCGAGAGCCCCGAGCTCGCCGACCCCGCCACCGACCTCGCCGCCGTCCTCGCCCGGCTCATGGGCACGTGGATCGGCGGCGAGCGCAGCGGCGTGGAGCTGGAGTACGAGCTCTACCTCGCCGCCCTGCGCCGCCCCGCCCTGCGGCCCGTCGCCGCCGAGTGGGCCGAGGACGTCGGCGGCGTGCTCGCCGCGCGCACCGACCCGGCCACCGCCCGGGGCGTCGTCGCCCTGATGGACGGCATCTGCCTCCAGGTCCTGCTCACGGGCGGCCGGTACGACGAGGAGTACGCGCGCGAGATGCTCGCCCGGCTCCTGAACGAAGGCCCGAAACCCCGGACCGCGGGCTCGTCCGAACCGCCAGGGCAGCGGACCGACACCTGAGACCGGTTGGCCCGCGCGGGGGCCCGACCGTTAGGTTTTCCGTCATGACCACTGCTCCTCGCACCACCGGCGCCGTCGCCGCCGGCCTCGCCACCATCGCCGGCGACGGCACCGTTCTCGACACCTGGTTCCCCGCCCCCGAGCTGACCGACGCCCCCGGCCCCGCCGGCACCGAGCGCCTCGA
The DNA here is from genome assembly GCF_042677525.1 of Streptomyces sp. NPDC127114. Taxonomy (NCBI): domain Bacteria; kingdom Bacillati; phylum Actinomycetota; class Actinomycetes; order Kitasatosporales; family Streptomycetaceae; genus Streptomyces; species Streptomyces sp. NPDC127114. Next base: position 104,537 of record NZ_JBHXTJ010000022.1, on the reverse strand, counting down.
CGCCGACGCGGCCGTCGACGCCCTCGGCGAGGGCGCCGCCAAGGCCCTCGGCGTGGACGCCCGCCGCGGTGTCGAGGTGGTCGCCGTGCGCACCGTCATTGCCTCGCTCGACGACAAGCCGCTCGACGCCCACGACGTCTACCTGCGGCTCCACCTGCTCAGCCACCGCCTGGTCAAGCCGCACGGCCAGAGCCTGGACGGCATCTTCGGCCACCTCGCCAACGTCGCCTGGACCTCGCTCGGCCCGGTCGCCGTCGACGACATCGAGAAGGTGCGGCTCAACGCCCGCGCCGAGGGCCTGCACCTCCAGGTCACCTCGATCGACAAGTTCCCCCGCATGACCGACTACGTCGTGCCCGCCGGCGTCCGCATCGCCGACGCCGACCGCGTCCGCCTCGGCGCCCACCTCGCCGCCGGCACCACCGTCATGCACGAGGGCTTCGTCAACTTCAACGCCGGCACCCTCGGCACCTCCATGGTCGAGGGCCGCATCTCCGCCGGCGTCGTCATCGGCGACGGCTCCGACATCGGCGGCGGCGCCTCCACCATGGGCACCCTGTCCGGCGGCGGCAACGTGATCATCTCCGTCGGCGAGCGCTGCCTCATCGGCGCCGAGGCGGGCGTCGGCATCGCGCTCGGCGACGAGTGCGTCGTCGAGGCCGGTCTCTACGTCACCGCCGGCACCCGGGTCACCATGCCGGACGGCGAGATCGTCAAGGCCCGCGACCTCTCCGGCGCCTCGAACATCCTCTTCCGCCGCAACTCGGTCACCGGCGCCGTCGAGGCCCGCCCGAACAACGCGGTCTGGGGCGGCCTCAACGAGATCCTGCACAGCCACAACTGATCCCCGTGCGCCGCGAACGGCCCGCCGCCCCGCGAAGGGGCGGCGGGCCGTCCCGCGTCTCTGGCATGATCGCCCTGCGCGACAGGAGGTCGTCCAGAAGGAATCAGCACATGACCGAACAGCGTGTCGCCCTCGTCACGGGCTCGTCCTCCGGCATCGGGGCCGCCGTCGCCCGCCGCCTCGCGGCCGCCGGCTACCGGGTCGTCGTCAACTCCGCCCGCTCCGTCGAGGCGGGCCAGAAGCTCGCCGCCGAACTCCCCGGCGCCCACTACCTCCAGGCCGACGTCTCCGACGAGACCCAGGCCGCCCGGCTCGTCGAGGAGACGGTGGCGCACTTCGGCCGCCTCGACCTGCTCGTCAACAGCGCCGGCATCACGAGGTTCATCCCGCACGACGACTTCGCGGCCGCCTCGCCCGACGTCTGGCGGCTCCTCTACGACGTCAACGTCATCGGCGTCTGGCAGACCGTCACCGCCGCCGTTCCCCATCTGCGCGAGACCCGCGGCGCCGTCGTGAACATCTCCTCGCAGGCCGGGGTCCGGCCCGGCGGCAGCTCCATCCCGTACGCCGTGACGAAGGCGGCCGTCAACCACATGACCAAGCTGCTCGCCAAGACCCTCGGGCCCGACGTGCGGGTCAACGCGGTCGCGCCGGGACTGATCGACACCCCGTGGTTCGACGGGGTCGAGGGCGCCGACGCCGCCAAGGAGCACGTGGCATCGGTCGTGCCGCTGCGCCGGGTGGGCCGCCCGGAGGACATCGCCGAGGCCGTCCACGACCTGGCGAACGCCTCGTACATCACGGGCGAGGTGCTGCTCGTGGACGGCGGCGGGCACCTGCTCGGCTGACGGCCGGACACCGGCCGCCGGGGCACCCCTCAGAGGGTCAGCTTGAACCCGTCATGGCTGCGGGCGAAGCCCAGCGACGCGTAGAAGCGGTGGGCGTCGGTGCGGGACTTGTTGCTGGTCAGCTGGACCAGCGCGCAGCCGCGGGCGCGGGCCCGCGCGACGGCCCGGGACATCAGCTCGCGGCCGAGACCGCCGCCGCGCCGGTCGGCCCTGATCCGCACCGCCTCGATCAGGGCCCGCTCGGCGCCGCCCTTGCCGAGGCCCGGGATGTACGTGGCCTGGAGGCAGCCGACGACCGGGCCGCCGGCCGAGTCGTCGACGAGCACCAGCATCTCGTTGCGCGGGTCGGCCTCGATGTCCGCGAACGCACGCTCGTGGGCGGGGGTCACGGTCACCGAGGCCGGGTCGACCACGCGCTCCTCGTCGGCGAGGAGCGCGAGGACGGCGGGCAGGTCGGCACGGGTGGCGGGACGCAGCAGCACGGCCGCAGTCTCGCACACCCGTGCCCGCCCGTTGATCACGGGCGGAAGCGCAGCACCTGCGGGTCGTGGTCGCTGTTCTGGTCCGCGAACTCCGCGTTGACGTGCACGCTGTCGTACTCGAAGTGGTGCACGCCGGGGCTGGTCAGGATCTGGTCGAGGACCTGGCTGTTGCCCTGGTAGACGTACGAGTAGCGCTCCTCGGCCGGCAGCGACTTCACGGCCGGGAACAGCGCGCCGCCGTCGGTCAGCGCCTGCGTCGTGCCGGAGAACTCGAAGTCGTTGATGTCGCCGAGGACGAGCACGTCGGCCTGCTTGTCGAGGGCGATGACGTCCTTGACGAAGGCGTTGACCGCCTGGGCCTGGAGCAGTCGCTTGGCCTCGGAGGAGCGGGCCGGCGGCTGGTGGTGCGAGACGATCGACTCGTCGCCGCCCTTGGAACCGAAGTGGTTGGCGACCACGATGACCGTGCGGCCGCGGAAGCGGAACTCGCCCGCGAGCGGCTTGCGGCTGTTCTCCCACGCGGTGTTCGCCGGGTCGATCCGGCCGGGGGAGAGGGTCAGGTGGGCGTCGCCCTTGCTGCCGGTGACCGCGGTCGCGGTGGTCGCGTCGCCGCCCGCGCGGTCGACGAAGGAGACCCGCTCGGGGTTGAAGAGGAAGACCTGACGGATGTTGCCGCCGGGCTCGCCGCCGTCCTTCCCGTTCTGCGGGTCGATCGAGCGCCACTCGTACGCCGGGCCGCCGGCCGCGACGATCGCCGCGGTGAACTTCTTCAGCGTCTCGCCGGCCGTCACCGTGCCGTCGTTCTTGGCGCCGTTGTCGTCCTGGATCTCCTCCAGGGCGACGATGTCGGGCGAGGCGAGGTTCTCGACGACCGCCTTGGCGAGCGCGTCGAACTTCTCCTGCGGGTCGCTCGGGTCGAGGTTCTCGACGTTGTACGTGGCGACCGCCAGCTCGTTCTTGTGCTGCTTCTCGGTCACCTCGCGCTCCAGGCCGAGGTCCACGTGCTCGCCCAGCTTGCCGGCGACCAGGGTGTAGCCGCCGAACTGGTTGAAGTCCAGCGGGCCCTCGGTGGTGCCGGCCAGCCAGTCACCGACGTTCGCCTTGGGGAAGGGCTGCTGGGCGACCGGGGCGAGCTGCTGGACCTGGAGCCGCCCGGTGTTCTGGGAGTCGTACGAACCGTAGACCGTGCCGCCGCGGCTGTTGTCGTTCTCGAACGGCTTCACCGTCACCCACAGCTCGTGGTACGGGTCGGTGGCGCCGACCACGCGCGAGGAGCCGATGCGGACGTTGGTGCCCTCCAGGGACTCGTAGTAGTCCAGGGCGTAGGTCTCCGGGTCCAGGGTGAGCCCGTTGATCGAGCCGCCGGCCGCCGGGTCGCCCGCGGGGGTGTACGCGTCTGGGACGGAACCGGCCCAGATGGTCACGGCGGCCGGGACCTGGTTGCCCTTGGACAGGACGGTGACCGCCGGCTTGGAGAGCTGGGTCAGCGACTGGTTGCCGGAGTTCAGGCCGCCCGGCACGTACTCGGTGACCGTGCCGTTGACGCTCACCGAGTCGCCGACCGCGACCGTCGGGGCGGAGCTGGTGAAGACGAAGATTCCCTCGCTGGTGGCCGGGTTGTCGTCGGCCTGCGGGTCCTGGATCCAGAAGCCGCGCGAGCCGTAGGTGCGCACGGCCGTGACGATGCCCGTGACACCGGTGACCTGCTTGCCGACGAGCGGCGAGACCCGGGTGGTGCCCTGGATGTCGTGGATCCGGACGGAGGCCGCCGCGGTGGTCGCGGCTGCGGTCCCGGTGGCGGTCGCCTCGTCGGCGGAGGCGGACGCGCCGCTCACCAGACCGGCGGCGAGGGCGGCGGAGACGACGGCGGCGACGGCCGCGGATCTCGGTATGGAGGAAGACATCAACGGACTCCGTGAGGGTTTGGACATTCGATCGAACGATCTACGCGCGTCAATTTCGTGGCCCGAGGGCGCACTTGTCAAGGGTTGACGGGTGTACGAAGGCTGACGCCTGTGTGAACCGACAGACGGCTCCCCGAATGCGTCTACGCTGAAGACCCCCGAAGCAGTCAACCGTCGCCCCGCCGAGGAGAACACCCGAGATGGCACCGGACCGCCCGACCCTTCCCCCCGTTCGGCTGCGCTCGGACGCGGAGCTGGCGCGGGACGCCCTGGCCGCCCCCCTCCTCACCCGCGCCGTGCGGCTGGCCCGCTGGGCCGGCCCCGAGACCCGGGTGGGCGCGGGCGGCGAACTCGTCGACGAGCAGCTGCCCGCCGCCGCCGAGGTCCTCGGCCTCGCGGGCGACGAGGACGGCGAGGCGTACGCGAGCGAGGCGTGGCGCGTGGCCGTCGACACCGGCCTGGTCGAGGTGGAGGACCCGGAGGAGACGGAGGACGCCGACGGGGCCGAGGCGGCCGGCACGGCAGGTGCCGCCGGCGCGACCGGGGACGAGGCCGGCGACGAGACCGGCACCGCGCGGCCCGGCGAGAACCTGGCGCTGCTCACCGGCGGTTCGCCCCAGGACGTCCTGGCGATCTGGCTCGACGCCTTCGAGACCGTCTTCGCCGACGCCACCGCACCGTACGTCGACGACCTCGAAGCGCTGGTCGGCGAGGACGGCACGATCGACTTCGAGGCCCTGGACTGGGACCCGGAGGGCGAGGCCGAGTTCCTGGAGGGCGTCCTCGGCAACCTCTACCTGCTGACCGTCAGCGAGGGCGGGGCGGGCGAGGGTCCGGTCCCGCTGCCCGCGCTCGCCGCGTCGATGGTCGTGCCCGAGGACATGAGCGAGCCCACCGACGACGTACTGGAGCAGGTCTCCGACGCGATGATGCGGCTCGACGAGCAGTTCCGGATCCTCGAACCGGTCGGCCTCGTCGCGTACGAGCCCGTCGACGAGGCCCTGATGACCGAGGAGGGCGCGGAGGGCGGGGCCGACGGGACGTCGGCCGCCGAGCCCTTCGACGAGGAGGACGTCAGCCGGTACGGCATGGTGCGGCTCACGCCGCTCGGCCTCTACGCGATCCGGGCCCGCATGCTGGAGGCCGGGCTCGCCGCGCCCGCCGTCGGCGAACTCGCCGACAAGGGCGCCGACGTGCTCCTCGACGGCATCGCGCACTACCCGCAGGAGGCCGCGCGCGCCGAGACGGCCGGCTGGATCGCCGGCCGCGCCGCCCAGGACGCGGCGCGCGAACTCCTCGCCGCCGCGCGCGGCGGCGACGCCGGTGCCCCGCTGCGCCGCCTGCACGCCCAGCAGGCGCTCTCCCTCGTCGGCGCGGACGCCGAACCGGCCGTACGGGAGGTCCTGGACGACCCGGAGCTCGGCGGCCTGGCCCGGGTCTGGCTCGCCGAGCGCGGCGCTGCCGACATCCCGGCGCCGCCGGAGTCGATGATCTTCTGGCTGGCCGTGGACACCATCGCGGCGCACCTCGACGCCGACGGCGACCTGGAGGAACTCCAGGACCTCATCGAGGGCCTGACCGGCCGGCACGGCGGCTTCTTCGAGGCCGTCTGGCGCGTCGACCACCCGGCCACGGCCGACGTGCTCGACGCCATGGGCCGCCTGCACCGCGACAAGCCCTCGGCGAAGGAGGCCCGCAAGGCCGCCTTCAAGGCGAGGTCCCGCACCTGACCCGGGCCGGGGCCGGGCGGCCGTCCGAGCGGCGCCCCGTCAGGTGCGCAGGTAGGACGCCCCGTTGAGGTCCAGGACCGTGCCCGAGGCCCATTCGGCCTCGGGAGAGGCCAGCCAGAGGACGGCCGCGGCGATCTCCTCCGGGGTCGCCACCCGGCCGAAGGGGCTCTGGGCGCGAATGGACTCGGCCTCCGGGCCGGTGAGCCGGGGCGCGACCCGCTCCGTGCTGAAGAAGCCCGGGGCGACGGAGGCCACCGCGATGCCGTGGGGCGCGAGCGCCACGGCGAGGGACTGGCCGAGGGCGTGGACGGCGGCCTTCGTCGCGCCGTAGGCCGGGTGGTCGGGTTCGCCGCGGAAGGCGCCGCGGGAGCCGATGTTGACGATCCGGCCCGGGGTGCCGGCCGCGATCATCCGGCCCGCGGCCAGCCGGCTCAGGTACGCCGTGCCCAGCAGGTTCACCGAGACATGGCGCTGCCACAGCTCCACCCACTCCTCGTACGGCGTCGTCGCCGGCGGGTGCGGCAGGTTCACGGCCGCGTTGTTGACCAGAACGTCGATGGGGCTGTCGGGGCTGTCGGCGCCGCCGAGGGCCTCCGCCGCCTCGGCCACGACCCGCGCGGCCTGCGCGGGATCGGCGAGGTCGCCGCAGACGAGGGCGTGGCCGGTGCCGTCGAGCGAGGCCAGGGTCTCGCGGGCCTCCTCGGCGCGCGAGCCGTAGTGCACGGCCACCCGGTCGCCGTTGGCCGCGAAGGCCCGGGCCACCGCGCGGCCCAGACCGCGCGAGGCACCGCTGACGAGGACGCTCCGACCATGGGCGGGCAGGTTCATGGGGCATCGCCTTTCTGTTCAACCGCCGTTTATACGCGGGCGCGACCGTGTGCGCCGACACCGGGTGACGACAGGGAGAAGACCGTCATGTCCCTCAACCGCAGAGAGTTCGCCAAGCAGTCCGCCGCCACCGGCGCCGGCCTCGCGCTCACCGGCGCCGTCGGCGCGCTCGCCACCGCCCCGCAGGCGCTCGCCGCCGACGACCACGAGGAGGCGTACGGCGACGCCTCCGGCCACGGCGACGGCCACGGACACCGTCTCGGCTACGGGCCCCTGCTCGCCGACCCGAACGGCATCCTCGCCCTGCCCGAGGGCTTCACCTACCGCGTCATCACCCACAGCGGCGTCACCCGCCTCGAGTCCGGCGAGTTCACGCCCGAGAAGCACGACGGCACCGGCACCTTCGCGGGCCCGCGCGGCACCACGTACCTGGTGAACAACCACGAGCTCAAGGGCCCCCGCTCCAAGTGGACCCACCCGGTGCCGCTCGCCGAGGGCCTGGTCTACGACCCGGCGGCCTCCGGCGGCTGCACCGTCGTCGAGGTGCACCGCGACGGCACCGTCGTCGAGTTCGTCGGCATCGCCGGCACCTCCACCAACTGCGCGGGCGGCCGCACCTCCTGGGGCACCTGGCTCACCTGCGAGGAGAACTCCGACCGCGCCGGTGTCAACGGCATGACGAAGGACCACGGTTACGTCTTCGAGGTCGACCCGCAGGACCGCGGCGCCAACCGCGACCCCGAGCCGATCAAGGCCTTCGGCCGCTACGACCACGAGGCCGTCGTCATCGACCCCAAGCGCGGCCACGCCTACCTCACCGAGGACGCCTCCGGCCCCAACGGCCTGCTCTACCGCTGGGTCCCGCCGCAGGGCTTCGAGCACGGCCGCGGCCGGCTCGCGACCCTCGCCGACGACGCCGGCCGCCTCCAGGCGCCCCGGTGCTACGACTCGGCGGGCCGGTTCGTCGACGACCTCTCGCGCGCGACGAGGATCGGCACCGTCTACGGCGTCGACTGGGTCGACGTCCCGGACCGCGACGCCCGCACCACCCCCGTCCGCAAGCAGTTCGGCGCCGGCGAGATCACCCGCGCCCGCAAGCTGGAGGGCATGTGGTGGGCCGACGGCGGCGCCTACGTCGTCTCCTCGTACGCCCGCGAGGAGAGCCCCGGCACCCCGCACGACGGCCAGGTCTGGTTCTACGACCCCAAGCGCCGCACCCTCACCCTCAAGGTGCTGCTGGGCGTCAACACCGCCCCCGACCAGGACGGCGCCTACGACGGCCCCGACAACATCACCGTCTCCCCGTACGGCGGTCTCGTCATCGCCGAGGACGGCGAGGGCGTCCAGCACCTCTTCGGCGCCACCGAGAGCGGCCGCACCTACCCGATCGCGCGCAACGACCTCAACGACAGCGAGTTCGCCGGCGTCGTCTTCTCCCCGGACGGCGACACCCTCTTCGCCTGCATCCAGAGTCCGGGCATCATGGTCGCGATCACCGGCCCCTGGCGTCGCCAGCCCCGCCGCTGACCCCACCCCGGAGCCTGGTGCCGTCCATGGGCTGACATCTAACATGTCAGCCCATGGACGTGGACGTGTTACGGCCCGTGGGCCGGACCCTGCTGCGTGACCGGGCCTACGAGACGCTGCGCGAGGCCATCGTGCGCGGCGAACTCGCGCCCGGTTCCGTGCTCAAGGACAGCGAACTCGCCGAACGGCTCGGCCTCTCGCGCGCACCCGTGCGCGAGGCCCTCACCCGGCTCGGCGACGAGGGTCTCGTCGAGACCAAGCCGCAGAGCTACACCCGCGTCACCCGCCTGGTCAGCCGGGTCGTACGGGACGCCGCCTCCGTCGTGCGGGTCATGCACGAACTCGCCGCCCGCACCGCCGTGCCGCTGCTCGGACCCGAGGGCATCCGCGCCATGCGCGAGGCCAACGAGCGGTTCGACGCGGCCGTGCGCGCCTCGGACGTCGACGCCGCACTGCGCGCCGACGACGAACTCCACGACGTGCTCGTCGGCGCCAGCGGCAACCACGCCCTCGCCGCCACCATCGCGCGCTACACCCCGCTGATCCGCCGGGTCGAGCGCCATCTCTTCGGTGACCCGGGCACCTGCCGCTCCGCCGCGCTGCACGCGCGCCTCATCGAGGCCTGCGAGGCGGGCGACACGGAGGAGGCGGTGCGGGTGACGACGGAGATCTGGCGCGCCCTGGAGGAGCTCGCCGACGAGGCCCCGGATTCCTGAGGCACTCCTGCCGGCCGGGCACCGGGACGGCTCCGGCACGGGCGTCCCCGGCACCGGAGGGTTCCGGCACGGGCGTTCCCGGCACCGGAGGGTTCCGGCACGGGCGTTCCCGGCCCCGGCGGTTCCGGCGCCGACACCAGGCGCCCCGGTCCCTCCCGGGCCGTTCGCCCGGCCCGCAGGAGTCCCTCAGGGGACCGTCCGTCGTCCGTCACCACCGGGAGCCCGCATGCCGACGATCGCCGATCACGACCGCTATCCGCTGCTCTTCGGGCCCTCGCCCGTGCATCCGCTCCAGCGGCTCTCCGCCCATCTCGGCGGCGCCGCCCTGTGGGCCAAGCGCGAGGACTGCAACTCCGGCATCGCGTACGGCGGGAACAAGACCCGCAAGCTGGAGTACCTGGTCGCCGACGCCCTCGCCCAGGGCTGCGACACCCTCGTGTCGATCGGCGGCGTCCAGTCCAACCACACCCGTCAGGTCGCCGCCGTCGCCGCTCACGCGGGCCTCAGGTGCGTCCTCGTGCAGGAGAGCTGGGTCGACTGGCCCGACCCGGTCTACGACAAGGTCGGCAACATCCTGGTCAGCCGGCTCGCGGGCGCCGACGTGCGGCTGGTCCGGGCCGGGTTCGGCATCGGCTTCAAGGAGAGCTGGGAGCAGGCGCTGCGCGAGGTCGAGGAGGCCGGCGGCAGGCCGTACGCCATTCCGGCCGGTGCCTCCGACCACCGGCTCGGCGGGCTCGGCTTCGCCAACTGGGCCTACGAGGTGGCCGAGCAGGAGCGTGAGCTGGGCGTCTTCTTCGACACGGTCGTGGTCTGCTCGGTGACCGGCTCCACCCAGGCCGGCATGGTCGCGGGCTTCGCCGCGCTCGCCGAGGAGGGCGGCCCGGCCCGGCGGATCATCGGCGTCGACGCCTCCGCCGAGCCCGCCCGGACCCATGAGCAGATCACCCGGATCGCCCGGGACACCGCCGCGCTCATCGGCGTCGAGCGCCCGGTCACCGCCGCCGACGTCGAGCTGGACGCGCGCTACCACGCGGGGGTGTACGGCGTCCCGGACGAGGCCACGCTGGACGCGATGCGGCTGGCCGCCCGTACGGAGGGGATGGTCACCGACCCCGTCTACGAGGGGAAGTCGATGGCCGGACTGGTCGACCTGGTGGACCGTGGGGAGATCGGCCGGGACTCGACCGTGCTCTACGCCCACCTCGGCGGCCAGCCGGCCCTCAACGCGTACAGCGCGCTGTTCTGACCGGCTCCCTCCGGCCGCTCAGAGCGCCTGGGCGGCCGGCTTCACCATGCCCCGGACGGTCCGGGACTTCACGAACTCGCCCATGCCCGTCATCTCCCACTCGCCCGAGAACTGCCTGATGAGCTTGGCCATCATCACGCCGGTCTGCGGCTCCGCCGTGGTCAGGTCGAAGCGGACCAGCTCCTCGCCGGACGCGGCGTCGAGCAGCCGGCAGTAGGCCTTGGCGACCTCGGTGAACTTCTGGCCGGAGAAGGAGTTGACGGTGAAGACCAGGCCGGTGACGTCCGCGGGCAGCCTGCCCAGGTCGACGACGATGACCTCGTCGTCGCCCGCGCCCTCGCCGGTCAGGTTGTCGCCGGAGTGCTTGACGGCTCCGTTGAGGATCGACAGCTTGCCGAAGTAGCAGCTGTCGATGTGGTTGCGCTGCGGGCCGTAGGCGATGACGGAGGCGTCGAGGTCGATGTCCTTGCCGCGGAAGGCCGGCTCCCAGCCGAGGCCCATCTTGACCTGGGAGAGCAGCGGACGGCCGCCCTTGACCAGGGAGACGGTCTGGTTCTTCTGGAGGCTGACCCGGCCCTTGTCCAGGTTGATCTTCCCGGTGCCGGCGGCGGGCGCGGCCGCGGGAGCGGGCGGGGCGGCGGCGGGCGTCGACGGCAGGCCCGCGGCGACGCGCGGGTCCACCGGGGGAGCGGCGGGCGGCGCCGGGGCGGCCGCGGGCGCGGCCGCCGGTGCGGGCGTGGGCTCCTCGTCCACGCTCACGCCGAAGTCGGTCGCGATCCCCGCCAGCCCGTTCGCGTACCCCTGGCCCACCGCGCGGGCCTTCCACGCGCCGTTGCGCAGATAGATCTCCATGACCACGAGCGCCGTCTCGGTGCCGAGCCGCGGCGGCGTGAAGGTGGCGAGGACGCTGCCGTCGTCGGCGTTGCGCAGGGTGGCGGTGGGCTCGATGCCCTGGAAGGACTGGCCCGCGGCGTCCGGGCTCGCGGTCACCACGATCTTCTCGATCCCGGCGGGCACGGCGGTGGTGTCCACCAGGATGGCGTCGGGCGCGGCGCCGCCGCCGGACCGGTAGGTGACACCGGGGCCGGCGGGCTGGTTGTAGAAGATGAAGTCGTCGTCGGAGCGCACCTTGCCGTTGGCACCGAGCAGCAGGCCCGAGACGTCGAGCCGCACCGGGGCGGCCACGTCCACCGCCACGCGCGCGGCGGTGAGAGGGATGTTCGAGCCGGGGGTCATAGCGGTCATGCCCGGGGTAACGAACCAGACCCCTTTGCCGTTCCCTTACCTTCCCCGGGTTCGGCCACTCCGGTTACGCGGGTGCTCGCGGGCGGTCCGCTCGTTCCGGCGGGCATCCTGCCGTTCCCGGTCACGTCCGCCATGTGAATATTCTTTCGGCCGTGGGTGGGAGCTCTTTCCGGACGCGGGACGTGGACGAGGCGCGCGAGGAGATCAGCGCGCGCTATTACGCCAACTTCATGGACGTGATCGACGCGCGGGACCGTCCCTTCGCCGCGCGCTTCGACACCGTCGGACTGGGGCCGCTGATGATCGGCGACCTCAGCTGCGGCGCCGACGTGCGGATGCGCTTCGGCGAGCTGGGGGCGTTCCACGTCAACGCGCCGATGAGCGGGACCATGGAGGTGCGGCAGGGCGGGAGCGGGCGCCGGCTGCTGGCGACCCCCGAGGACGCCATGCTGCTGGACCCGTCGGGAGACACCTTCCTCGACCGGTGGAGCGGGGACTGCCGCGCGCTTTCGGTCAAGATCGACGCGACGGCGCTCCAGGACCGTCTGGAGTCCCTCCTGGGCCGTTCGGCGGGCCGCCGGCTGACCCTGGGCGCGCGCCTGGACATCACGCGCGGACCCGGTCTCAGCTGGGTGACCTTCGCCCGCCAGGTGGCGGCGGGGGCGCTCGCGGGCGACGGGCTCGCGACCCACGAGCTGGTGGCCCGCCCGCTCCAGGAGGCGCTGCTCAACGGCCTGCTCCTGGCGGCGGAGCACCCGTGGCGGGACGAGCTGGCGCACCCGGGCGGACCGGCCAGGCCGGCGCCGGTGAAGCGGGCGATGGACGCGGTGCGGTCCCGTCCCGAGCACCCCTTCACCACCACGGAGCTCGCCGCCCTCGCCCGGGTGAGCGTGCGCCGCCTCCAGGAGTCGTTCCGGGAGTACGTGGGGATGTCGCCCATGGCGTACGTACGGGAGGTCCGCCTGGACCGGGTGCGCGAGGAGCTGCGGGCGGGCGACCCGGACGGGCTGAGCGTCGGCGAGGTGGCCTGGCGCTGGGGGTTCACGCACGCGGGGCGGTTCGCCGCGCAGTACCGTGCCCGGTTCGGCGAGACGCCCTCGCGGACCCTGCGCGGCTGACCGGGCGCCGGACTCCGGGTCCGGCCGCGAACCCGTCGCGTTTTGCGGACGGTCGCCGCGTTCCGCGGATCGCGGTGATCTTGACCGAAACGTATCGTCGGATCGTCCGTGGGCTTCATGCGTCGCCCGCGTCGACCCGGGCCCCGGCCGGCTCCCCCGCATTGTCCGGCCGGGCCCTGTGCTTCTTCCGCCGCCGACCTCTCAGGGTGTCGCGTCGCTCCGGTCGGCCGTGGCGGTCGCCGCCGCGCGCGGCGGCTCCCCGCGTCGGCGGCCCACGGCCAGCGTCGCCGCGCCCGCCAGGCCCGCCACGCCCAGGAGCGGCAGCAGCGCACGGACGTCCAGGACGGTCGTCAGGCCCGCGCCCAGGGCGATGGCCAGCGCGTTCGGCACGAAGACCAGGGTGTTCGCGGTCGCCGCCGCCCGGCCCACCGCCTCGGCGGGGACCCGGCGCTGCACCGCCGTCAGCGCGGCGATCAGCACCCACGGCAGGCCCACGCCGACCAGCGCGCTCGCGGTCAGCGCGAGCGTGTCGTACGGCAGCGCCCGGGCCGCCGCGCCCAGCGCGAACACGGCGAGGCCGAGGGCGGCGAGGGTCCGTTCCTTCGCCCGCCGCAGCAGCGGTCCGGCGAGCAGGCCCGCCACGACCGAGCCGGCGCCCTGTGCCGCGTACAGCACGCCCGCGTAGGCGGGGGAGTGGCCGAGGCCGCGGTCCACCACCGCGTAGATCGCAGCCCCGTTGAGTCCCGCGAGCAGCATGGTGAAGCCGCCCGCGAGCACCAGCGGCCGCAGCGCCGCCGACTCCCGGAGCAGCCGGAGGCCCTCGGCCGTGCGGGGCCGCCGCTCCGGCACCGGCCGTTCCTCCCGCACCCGCAGCAGGGCGAACACCCCGGCCGCGACGGCGAAGGTGGCCGCGTCGAGCAGGGCCACCGGGCCGCCGCCGTAGCGGGCGAAGAGCCCCGCCGCCACCAGCGGGGCGAGCAGCTTCATGGCCTCGTTGACCGTCATCCGCAGCCCGTTGAGGCCGCCGAGCCGGTCCGGGTCCAGGGCCGAGGCCGCGAGCGCGGCCTCCGCCGCCTCGTGGACCGCGCCCTGCGCTCCGTACGCCACGAGCACGGCGAACAGCAGCCACACCCGGTCGGCCCGGTCCACCCACAGCAGCAGCGGCAGCAGCAGGGCCATGACCGTGTTCACCACGACCAGGAGCGGACGCCGCCGCACCCGGTCCACCAGGCCGCCGAACAGCGGCCCGAGGAGCGCGGGTGCCCACAGGGCGAAGGTGGTCAGGGCCGCGAGACCGTCGGAGCCGGTCAGGGACTTGACCCAGATCCCGGAGACGAGCCACATCGCCGTCGTGCCGAAGCCGGACACGAGCACGGCGGTCAGATAGAGAGGTACGCGCATGACCGCAGGCTGGCGTCTGAGGTGGCCCGTCCGGATCGGGCAGGCGCCTTATGTGTGTCCGGGCAGGAGGCGCGTGTTCCGCTCGCCGGCGGGCCGGGCCGCGAACGCGAGCCGCCGGTGCGCCCGGCGCAGCATCAGGCGGGCCATGAACGGGTGGACGTGGCGCACCAGCGCGAAGTAGAGGCGGCCGAGGGCGTTGTGGAGCCGTACGGCGCTCACCAGGGTGACGGAGTCGTCGTCGAGCAGCACCGAGGCGCGGTAGTCCAGGTGGAAGGCGTCCTCGCCCAGGAGGAGCTCGTGCTCGCCGGTGGCCCGCACCTGCGCGGGCAGCACCTGCCGCCATGCCTCCGGGTCCCGGGGCATGCCGGGCGGCAGCGGCAGCCGCCAGGCGTCGGTGAAGTCGGGCCGCGGGACGGCCTCGTGGAGGAGGCGGGCGGCGTCGGGAACGGGGGCGGCTGCCGGGCGCACCCAGAACAGGCGGTTGACCAGCAGGGCGCGGGCCGGACGGCGGGCCGGCGGGTGGGGCAGGGCGCCGAGCACGGCGCGCTCGGCGTTGTCGAAGCTCTCCTCGACCATCGTGTCGTGCACGGGCTCGATGGCGAGCTTGAAGAAGGCGAACGCCCCTGCGCCCATGGTCATCTCGAGGGTGTGGGTCATCCGGCAGCGGTCGGGACCCAGGGGCTCGACGTCGAAGCGGTGGTAGCCGGTGCCCATGTCGTCGGTGGTGTCGAAGCGGACGGACCGGCCGGGTTCGTGGGTGGAGACCCGGTAGCGGACCCGGCCGTGGCCGCCGTCGGCGCCGACGGAGAGCGGGCGGTCGAGCACCATCGCGGGCCAGACCGGGGTGGGGAAGAGCGGGTCGTCCGGCGCGGAGAGCCGGTCGAGGAGGGCTCCGACCGTCTCGGCCGGGGCCTCGACGACCCTCTGGTGGACGTTGCGTACCGTGCGCGTTCCGGGCATGACCGGACCTCCATACGGGAGCGTATGTTCTGACCGTACGGTACCGTACGGAAACATGCACGAGTCCCCGGCCCCCAAGGAACGACGCTCCCGCAAGCGCCTCAGCGCCGACGACTGGGCGGACGCGGCCCTCGCCGCCCTCGCCGAACGAGGCCTCGCCGGCGTCGCCGTGGAACCGCTCGCCGCCCGCCTCGGCACCACCAAGGGCAGCTTCTACTGGCACTTCGCCAACCGGGACGCCCTCGTCGCCGCGGCCCTCGCCCGCTGGGAGGAGGTGTCCACCGAGCGGATCATCCGCGCCATGGAGGCCGCCGAACCCGACCCGGCGGCCCGGCTGGGCGCACTGCTGCGCGGCGCGACCGCCTCGGCCGCCGAGGACCCGCTGGAGGTGCGGCTGCTCGCCGCGAGCGACCACCCGGAGGTGGCGGCGGCCCTCGCCCGCGTCACGGAACGCCGCGTCGGCTACCTCGCCCGCCTCTTCGAACTGCTGGGCTTCCCGCCCCCCGAGGCCCGCCGCCGCGGCCTCCTCGCCTACACCAGCTACCTGGGCCACGCCCAGCTCGCCCACGCCGTCCCGGGCTCCGTGCCGGCCGACCCCGCCTACCTGGCCGCGGTGACCGACGCGCTGCTCAAGCCCTGACCCGCGCCGCCCGCCGCGACTCGTACCGCAGCGCCACGCCCGTCGCCAGGGCGCCGACGCCCTCCCACAGGCCCACGCCGAGGAAGCCGGAGGGGGCGCGGTCGGTGAGGACGGCGAGAGTGAAGACCGAGAAGGTGAGGAAACGGAAGGGCACCGTCCAGCGGAAGAAGGCCTTCCAGTCGGCGAGGGCCGCCAGGACGTAGTAGACGCCCATGTTGAGGGCCGCCATGGACGAGGCCGTCAGGAAGAGCAGGGTGTGGTCGTCGTCGGCGCGGCTCGCGTCGGACACGGGTGTGAGCCCCATGAGGCGGATCGTCGTGTCGGGGGAGACCAGCCCCACCACGCCGAGAGCGGCGGCGAGCACGCCGAAGACGGCCATGGTCCAGCCGGACGGGGAACGGGGCACACGCACGTTCGAGAGCATGCACCCTGCATACCGTGCGGCGGGGGCCGCGGACCAACCGGCCCCCGCTTCACGTCACTTCGAGCCGTGCGACCGCGCCGCTCACTTCAGCGCGGCCCTCATCATCTTCTGCGCCACCGGCGCCGCCAGGCCGTTGCCGCTGACCTCCGAGCGGGCCGCGCCCGAGTCCTCGATCATCACCGCGACCGCGACCTCCTTCCCGGTGGCCGGGTCCTTCGCGTAGGAGGTGAACCAGGCGTACGGCGTCTTGCTGTTGTTCTCGCCGTGCTGCGCCGTGCCCGTCTTGCCACCGACCTCCACGCCGCTGATCGCCGCGTTGCTTCCCGTGCCGTCGTCGACCACGGTCTTCATCGCACTCCGCAGCTGCCGCGCCGTCCCGGACGAGACGATCCGCTCGGTGTCGCCGTCCTCGTACGACTGCAGCGCGTCGCCGTCCGAGTCGACCACCTGCGAGACCATGTGCGGGCTCGCCAGCAGGCCGTCGTTGGCGATGGCCGCCGACACCATCGCCATCTGCAGCGGGGTGGCCGTCACGTCGAACTGCCCGATACCGCTCAGCGCCGTCTGCGCCTTGTCCATCCCGGACGGGTACACGCTCGGGTACGCCCGGACGGGCACGTCCAGCTCCTTGTCGTCGAAGCCGAACTTCTCCGCCATCGCCTTCACCTTGTCCTGGCCCAGGTCCACGGCCATCTTCGCGAAGACGTTGTTGCAGGAATAGCGCAGCGCCGTGCGGATGGTCGCGTTCTCGCAGGGCGCGGAGGCGTTCTCGTTCCTCAGGACGGTCCGCGTGCCGGGCAGGGTGTACGGGTCCGGGCTCTCCGTCGCCGTGTCCACGGAGCGGTACAGACCGTCCTCCAGCGCCGCCGCCGCGACCACCAGCTTGAACGTCGAGCCCGGCGGCAGCGGCTGCCGCAGCGCCCGGTTGACCAGCGGCTTGTCCTCGTCCTCCGTCAGCCGCCGCCACTCCTCGCCGTCCGTCAGACCGGCGATCTTCGACGGGTCGTACGAGGGCGTCGACACCATTCCGAGGATCCGGCCCGTCTTCGGGTCGACGGCCACGGCGGCGCCCTTCTTGCTCCCCAGCGCCTCGTAACCGGCCTTCTGCACCGCCGGGTCGATCGTCGTCACGACGGTGCCCGGCTTCGCCCGCTTCCCGGTGATCGCGTCGACCGGGTTCTTCAGCCGCGTGTCCGTGCCGTCCAGGACGCCGGAGTAGATGCCCTCCAGCTGGGTCGCCCCGTAGGCCTGCGAGCTGTATCCGGTGACGGCCGCGTACAGCTCGCCGTCGGTGTAGCTCCGCTTGTAGGCGAGGTCGCCGCCCTTCGTCTCCTTCGATCCGGTGACCGGCGAGCCGGCCACGACGATGTTCCCGAGCGGCTCCGCGTACTGCGCGATGACCTTCCGCCGGTTGTTCTTCTCGTTCGCGAGGGCCTTGCCTTCGTACGCCTGCACCCAGGTCGCCCGCCCCAGGAGGGCGAGGACCAGGAGCAGCGCGAAGACCGAGGCGCGCCTGATCGTCTTGTTCATCCCGTATGCGGGACGAGCCGGACGGCGGCGAACGTTCCGGTCTGTCCGGTTTCTCAGGGAACCTTCATGTGGTGGTCCGTCAGGCGTTCGCCCGGATGAACCCCGACTCGTACGCCGCGATCACCGCCTGCGTGCGGTCCCGGGCGCCCGTCTTCGCGAGCACCGCCGCCACGTGGGACTTCACCGTCGCCGGACCGACTCCCATGCCCTCGGCGATCTCCGCGTTCGTCAGGCCCCGCGCCATCCGCCGCAGCACCTCCGCCTCGCGGTCGGTGAGCCGGGCCGCCCAGGCGGGCGCCGGCGGGTGACGGCGGGCGTGGTCGGCGGCCAGGGCGCGGACGGCCGCCGGGTACAGCAGCGAGTCGCTGCGGGCGACCAGCCGCACCGCGCTCACCAGCTCCTCCGGCGAGACCCGCTTGAGCAGGAAACCGGCCGCGCCCGCCCGCAGCGCGTCGTACACGTAGGCGTCGTTCTCGAAGGTGGTGACCACCACGATCCGCGGCGCGTCCGGGCCCTGCCCGAGCCCGGAGAGGATCTGCCGGGTGGCCTGGATCCCGTCGATCTCCGGCATCCGGACGTCCATCAGCACCACGTCGGGCCGCAGCTCCCGCACCACCGACACCGCCTCGGCGCCGGTCGCCGCCTCACCGACGACCTCCACGCCGTCCTCGGCGTCGAGGATGACCCGCAGGGCCGTCCGCACCATCCGCTCGTCGTCCGCGAGCACGACCCTGATCACCGCGCACCTCCGGCCGGCCCCACCGGCAGCCGGGCGGACAGCCGCCAGCGGCCGTCCACCGGGCCCGCCTCCGCGGTGCCGCCGAGCAGCCGGGCCCGCTCGGCGACGCCGCGCAGTCCGCGCCCGCCGTCCGGGCGGGCCACCGGCGCGGTGCCGGGCAGCGGATTCTCCATCGTGATCTCCAGTTCGTCCCCCGACAGCGCGATCCGCGCCGTCACCGTCTCCTCCCGCGCGTACCGCACGGCGTTCGTGAGTCCCTCCTGCACGATCCGGTACGCCTCCCGCGACACCGCCTCCGGCAGCCCCGTCAGATCGCCCCGCACCGTCATCGCCACCCGCGGCCCGGCACCCCGCACCAGCGCGTCGAGCGCGTCGAGACCGGGCGCCGCGAGCTCGCCGTCGTCCTCGCCGCTGCGCAGCAGGCCGAGCACGGCGTCCAGCTCGCCGACCGACCGCCGGGTGGTCTCCTCGATCGCGGTCAGCGCCTCCCGTACGAACCCGAGGTCGGGCGTGCCCGCGTCCAGGACCCGCCGGGCGGCGCCCGCCTGGAGCGTGACGGCGCTGAGCGCGTGCCCGACCGAGTCGTGCAGCTCGCGGGCGAGCCGGTTGCGCACCGCGAGGTCGGCGGCCCGCCGCTCGGCGGCGGCGAGCCGGTCGGCCGGGCTCGGCCCGAGCAGCCGCGGCGCCGCCGAGGCGAGCAGCGCGCCCGCCGCCGCGGCCGCCGCCGCGAGCCCCAGCAGCAGCAGGACCGCGAGCGGCAGTCCCGCCAGGGCGAGCCACTGCCGGTCCAGATGCCAGAACCGGCCGACCTCCGAGTCCCGCAGCCCGGCCGAGAACGGCAGCGCCGCCACCGCGAGAGCGAACGGCGGCAGCGCCAGGCTCGCCCCGCTGACCAGCGCGCCTGCGCCCAGATGGAGCGTGAACCAGCCGGCGGTCCGCGCCTTCGCCTCGCGGCCGCGGGCCGGCCCGTCCGCGAAGCGCCCGGCCGGTACCCCGCACAGGCTGCGGGCCGCCGCTACCGACATCGGCCGGGTCAGCGGGAAGAGCGCCGTGAGCGCGGCCAGCGGCAGCCCCACCGCGTACGCGCCGAACTGCACCGCGAGGCTGCTCGCGAACATCGCCCCGCCGTCCAGGAGCGGACCCGTGACCAAGGTGCCCACCAGCCAGTACGGCATGAACAGGGCGCCGCCCAGGATCAGGTGGAGCCACCGCCGACGGGCCCGCTGCCCGAACAGGGCACGCCCGACGCGGTGTCCCGCGGACCGTGCCGGGCTCCCGGCGGCGTCCGGTGCGGCGTCGCGTCGCGTCATGCGGTCCGGCTCCCGCGGGCGCGGTTGCTCAGGACCACGGCCAGGCAGCCGGCCAGCAGGAATCCGGTGATCATCTCGCCAGCGTAGGCGGTGGTCATCAGGACCGTCGGCTCTTTCGCGGCATCGGTCTGCGGCAGCAGCGCGACCAGCGACATGTACGCGCCCCAGCAGCCGGCGGCCCCGGACGCCACCCAGGCCAGGGCCATCGTGGTGCGCACCCGCAGCCCGGCCGGGCGGCGCAGCAGGAGCAGCAGCACGGCGAGCACGGCGAGGACCGTCAGGGCCGCCATGACCACGTCCAGGGTGGCCCGGTCGGAGTCGTAGGACGCGGCGAACGAGGCGGAGAGACCGTCGGTCGAACCGGCCGCCCAGCGCAGCCGCAGCCCGGCCGGGACGAGGCCCACCGCCGCCGCGGCCACGGTCACGGCCCGGAGGACGGGTCCGCCCACCGCCGCGGGAAGCTCGCCGAGGCGCCCGCTCCACACCCGGCCCCAGCGGTCCCGGGCGTACAGCGCGAACAGCGTGCCCAGGCAGAGGCCCTGGACGATGAAGCCGCCGTACACCACCGGGAAGACCCACGGCTCGACGAAGGGCTCGGGCGCGAGGACCGCCTCGGCGGAGGCGTCGCCCGTGGCGAGCGAGACCACGAGCTGGGCCGGGTAGCCGATCATGATGGGGCCCATCAGACCGGTCGCCGCCCACATCGGGAAGGCCAGCAGCCAGGCCTTCACCCGCCGGCCCCACTCCTGGGTGAGCAGCAGGGCGAGCAGTACCACGACGGCGTCGGCGAGCACCGAGGCGGCGTTGACGGCCGCCATCATCCCCCGGTGCTCCAGGAGCACGCTCCCCTCGGGGATGCCGATCTCGCTGCCGGCGACCCAGGCGACCTTGAGGACGATGTACGGCAGGCAGGCGAGGATCGAGAGCACGCGGAGCAGGCGACGGCCGGAGCCGACGGGCGCGGGGCCGGAGCCGACAGGACCGGGGCCGGAGCCGACGGGCGCGGGGGTGGCGGCGGGGAGCGGCGGGTTCGTCATGACCCCAGCCTTTCGCCGGCCCGCTCGCCGCACGTCCTGCCGGACGCCGAACCGCCTCCGCCTCGCGGGGGAGCCCGTGTGTCCGGGAGGCGTAGGGGCTCCGCCTCCCTGGGGGAGGCAAGGCCCTGATCCACCGGACCGGCTCCAGCCGAAGCCGGCTCGGCCCGCGGCCCAGGCCGCTGCCGTACCGCCGCTACAGCCGGCGGGTCGCGAGGGCGAGCCGGTCGCGGGCGTCGAACAGCGCGTCCTTGATGAGCTGTTCGTGCCCCGGCGTCAGGCGTGCCACCGGCACCGAGCAGCTGATCGCGTCGCGCGCCGGCGTGCGGTACGGGATCGCGATGCCGAAGCAGCGCAGGCCCAGGGTGTTCTCCTCGCGGTCCACCGCGTATCCCTGCTCGCGGATGACCCGCAGCTCCTCGATCAGCTGCTCGCGGTCGGTGACGGTGTGCTCGGTGAGCGCGGGCAGCGTCTCCGGCAGCAGCTTGCGGACCTGCTCGTCGCTGTGGGTGGCGAGCAGCGCCTTGCCGAGCGAGGTGGAGTGGGCCGGGAGCCGGCGGCCGACCCGGGTGAACGGGCGCAGATGGTGCTGCGACTGACGGGTCGCCAGGTAGACCACGTTGGTGCCGTCCAGGCGCGCCAGGTGGATGGTCTCCGTGGTGTCGTCCGAGAGCCGGTCGAGGGTGGGCCGGGCGGCGGCCACGACCTCGTCGCCGTCGATGTACGAGGTGCCGACGAGCAGCGCCCGCACGCCGATGCCGTAACGCGTTCCGGTCGCGTCCGTCTCCACCCAGCCGAGCTCGACGAGGGTGCGCAGCAGCATGTAGAGGCTGGACTTGGGGTAGCCGACGGCCTCCTGGACGGCGGCGAGCGAGTGCATGCCGGGCCGGCCGGCGAAGTACTCCAGCAACTCCACCGTCCGTACGGCGGACTTGACCTGGGCCCCACCCGCGTCGTTCGTCGACATCGCCCTCGCTCCTCGTCCGGAAGCCTCTTGTGGAGACGGCTCGGCCGTCCATAGAGTCCCCGTGTCGGATTCACCTACAGGGACCGTGTTCAGAATACCGAACGACGTGGGCGAGGGGCGTGCCGTGGCGGCAGAACCAGTGTGGAGTGTGGACCCCCGGACGGGGAAGGAACGGGAACAGGTCGCGGAGGCGGCCGACCCGGCGGAGGTCGACCGGGCGGTACGCGCCGCCCACGCGGCCCGTGGCGCGCTCGCCGACCGCAAGGCCCGCGCCGCCCTGCTGCGCGGCGCGGCCGACCTGCTCGACGCGGCGCGCGACCACGTCGTCGAGGCCGCCGACGCGGAGACCGCGCTCGGCCCGGTCCGGCTCACCGGCGAACTCGCCCGGACCACCGCCCAGTTGCGCTACTTCGCCGACATCGTCGACGAGGCCGCCTTCCTCGACGTACGGATCTCCCGGCCCGACCCCACGAGCACCCCGCCCACGCCCGACCTGCGGCGCATGAAGATCCCGCTCGGCGTCGTCGCCGTCTACGCCGCCAGCAACTTCCCGCTCGCCTTCTCCGTGCCCGGCGGCGACACCGCGAGCGCGCTGGCCGCCGGCTGCCCCGTCGTCGTCAAGGCGCACCCGCTGCATCCGGCCACCTCCGAGCTCTGCGCCGCGCTGCTGCGCCGGGCCGCCGTCGAGGCCGGGCTGCCGGAGGACGTCGTCGTCCTGGTGCACGGCTTCGACGCGGGCGTGGAGCTGGTCCGCCACCCGCTGGTCGCCGCCGCCGGCTTCACCGGCTCGGTGCAGGGCGGCCGGGCCCTGTTCGACGCGGCCGCCGCGCGCCCCGTGCCCATTCCCTTCCACGGCGAACTCGGCTCGCTCAACCCGGTGGTGATCACCGAGGCCGCGGCCCAGGAGCGGGCCGAGGAGATCGGCTCCGGGCTCGCCGCCTCCATGACCCTGGGCACGGGCCAGTTCTGCACCAAGCCCGGCTTCGTCCTGGCCCCGGCGGGCGAGGCGGGCGACCGCGTCACGGCGGCCCTGACGGCTGCCCTGGGCGACACCGAACCGGGCGTGATGCTGTCGCGCCGGATGCGCCAGCACTTCCTCACCGCCACCTACGAGGACGCCCAGGTGGAAGGCGTCACCGCCCCCGTCCACCCCGGTTCCGCGAGCCCGGAGGCCGTCGCGCCGGGCTTCCTGCTCACCGACGCCGCCGTCCTGCTCGACGGCGCGAGGCACGTGCTCCTCCAGGAGACCTTCGGCCCGGTCACCCTGGTCGCCCGCTACTCCTCGCGCGAGGAGATCAGCGCCGTCCTCGCCCTCGTCCCCGGCAACCTCACCGCGACGCTCCAGGCGGCCGACGAGGACCCCGAGGCCGCTTCCCTCATGGCCGAACTCACCCCGCTGGCCGGACGGATCCTCGTCAACGGCTGGCCCACCGGCGTCGCGGTGGCCGACGCCCAGCACCACGGCGGGCCCTACCCGGCCACCACCTCGCCCTTCACCTCGGTCGGCGGCACCGCGATCGAACGCTGGCTGCGCCCGGTCACCTACCAGTCCACGCCGGAGCACCTGCTGCCGCCGGAACTCCGCGACGACAACCCGCTGGGCGTACCCCGGCACTGACGGCCGGCGAGCCGCCGGGCCGGGGCCGACGTGCCGGGGCCGACGTGCCGGGGCCGACGTGCCGGGGCCGACGTGCCGGGGCCGCGGCGCCCCGGGCCGGCCCGACGGCGAGCCGGGCCGGCCGTCAGTGCGGCACCCGCACCACGATCTTGCCGATGTGGGTGTTGGACTCCATCAGCCGGTGGGCGTCGGGCATCGCCTCCAGACCCTCGAAGGTCTCGGCGACCACCGGCGCCAGCGAGCCGTCGCGCAGCCCGGAGCCGATGAACCCGGCCATCCGGGCGCGTCCCTCCGCCGTGCGGACCACCGCGCCGTTGGCGTAGCCGCGCACGGTCAGCGGCCACTGCATCGGTACCTCGGCCGGCCGCTGGTCCAGCCAGCCGTAGAGCACCGCCGTGCCCTCGGGCCGCAGCGTCCCGCCGAGGCGGGCGAACCCGGGGCCGCCGATCGCGTCGAAGACGACGTCGGCGCCCCGGCCGCCGGTGATCCGGCGCACCTCGTCGACCAGGTCCTCCTCGTCGGTGACGACCACGTGCGGGGCGCCGAGCCCGAGCAGCCGCTCGCGCTTCGACTCCTCGCGGGTGGCGGCGATCGGCGTGGCGCCGATCCGCAGCGCGGTCTGGATCGCGGCCGTGCCGACCCCGCTGGACGCGCCGGTGATCACCACGTGGCCGCCGGACCGCAGCCCGCCCGCCTCCACCATGCCGCCGTACGCCGTCGAGTACGTGAGCCAGGCCGCCGCCGCGGTCACCGCGTCCACGCCCTCCGGCCGCGCCACCAGGTACTCCTGCGGCAGCACCACCCGCTCCGCGTACACCCCGTGCACCCCGAAGTCGAAGTTGGCCGCGGCCATCACCGAGTCGCCCGGCGCGAACGCGCTGACGCCCTCGCCGACCTCCTCGACCACGCCCGCCGCCTCGTAACCGAGACGCGAACCCGGCAGCGTGGCCTGGTAGTAGTACGTGCCCGAACGGAACAGGGCCTCGGCCCGGTTGAGCCCGAGCGCGTCGACCCGGACCCGGACCTCGCCCGGGCCGGGCGCCGGAAGGGCGACCTCCTCGACCCGGAGCACCTCGGGCCCGCCGAGCTCGTGGAACAGAACCGCCTTCGTCGTCATGTCGTTTCGCATGTCCCGACCGTAGGCAGGGCCCGAGAGACGATCCATGTCCCTCCGGCTCCCGCGCATGTCCGATCGTCTCGGCCCCGGCGACGGGGAGTGCGGGACCACGCGGGGCACCCGGCGGGCGAGGGTACGGTGCGGGACATGGACGTACTGAGCGATGCCATCGCCGCCATGCGCACCGGCCGGCCGCACTCCTCCCGTACCGTCAACTTCGCCCCCTGGGGCTTCCGCTTCCCGCCGAGCAAGGGCGCCGGCTTCCACGTCGTCCTCCAGGGCGGCGCGTGGCTGCTGCCGCCGGACGACGGCGCGCCCGTACGGCTCGGCCCCGGCGACGTCGTCCTGCTCGCCCACGGCACCGGGCACGGCCTCGCCGACCGCCCCGACACCCCGCTCGTCGACGCCGTGGCCGCGCCCGACGGATCCTGGCCCACCCCGCCCGTCCGCGGACCGGTCGGCCCCGACGAGACCCTGCTCCTGTGCGGCGCCTACCAGCTGAGCCGGGCCCGCGCCCATCCGCTGCTCACCGAGCTGCCGCCGTACGTCCACATCCCCGCCCGGGTCGGCGCCCACCCGAGGCTGCGCGCCGCCGTCGACCTGCTCGGCGCGGAACTCGCCGAGCCCCAGCCCGGCTCCGACGCCATCGTCCCGGCCCTCCTCGACACCCTGCTGCTCTACCTGCTGCGCACCTGGTGGCTGACCGTGCGCGCCGACCGGTCCACCGGCTGGTCCGCCGCCCTCGCCGACCCGGCGGTCGCCGCAGCCCTGCGCGCGCTGCACGGCGACCCCGCCCGCGTCTGGACGGTCGAGGAGCTCGGCGCGCTCGGCGGCCTCTCCCGGGCCGCGTTCGCCCGCCGCTTCACCACCCTGGTCGGCCGGCCCCCGCTCGCGTACCTCACCTGGTGGCGGATGACCACGGCGGGACGCCTCCTGCGGGCCGACGACCTGCCGCTGCGCGCCGTCGCCCAGCGCTCCGGCTACTCCTCCGAGTTCGCCTTCGCCAAGGCCTTCAAGCGGGAGTACGGCACGGCCCCCGGCCAGTACCGCAGGGCCGCCCGGGCAGTGTGACCGGCGCCGGGGCGGCGCCGGGCGTTCGTGGAAAGAACGACGCCGGTGCTCCTGCTCACACCCGCCGGGGCGGCGGAATGGATCCGGCGTTCCGGGGCGTTCCCGCCATGGAACGCCCCCGCACCACCGACCCCCGTCGAGGAGAGAAGCCACCCATGCGCGTCGAGATCTGGAGCGACATCGCCTGCCCCTGGTGCTACATCGGCAAGGCCCGCTTCGAGAAGGGACTCGCGGCCTTCGCCCACCGCGACGAGATCGAGGTCGTGCACCGCTCCTTCGAGCTCGACCCGAACCGTCCCAAGGGTGACACCGGCCCGGTCCTGGAGATGCTCGCCGCGAAGTACGGGCGCAGCCTCGACGAGGCCCGCGCCATGGAGGCCCACGTCGCCTCCAACGCGCACTCGGAGGGCCTCGGCTACCGCACCGAGGGCCGTGACCACGGCAACACCTTCGACATCCACCGCCTGCTGCACCTGGCGAGGGACCGCGGCCGGCAGAACGAGCTCCTCGACCTCGCCTACCGCGCCAACTTCGCCGAGGAGCGCTCGGTCTTCGACGACGAGACCCTGGTGACCCTCGCGGTCGAGGCCGGTCTCGACGAGGCGGAGGTGCGCGGCGTGCTCGCCGACCCGACCGCGTACGCCGACGCCGTGCGCGCCGACGAACGCGAGGCGGCCGAGCTCGGCGCCAACGGCGTGCCGTTCTTCGTGCTCGACCGCAGGTACGGGGTCTCCGGCGGCCAGCCCGCCGAGGTCTTCACCCAGGCCCTGGAGCAGGCCTGGCAGGGCCGCACGCTGCAGCCGGTCGGCGGCGACGCCGCCGCGTGCGACGTCGACGGCGGCAACTGCTGAGCGCCTGTCCATAAGGACACCTTGGGAATTCCCCATGATCTATCGCAATTGACGTGAGATCGTGGGGAATCCAGTCTTGGCGCATGGAATCACTGGAACGCCTGGAGCCTCTGGGCGGCGACGAGTTCGCCCCGAAGCAGACCTACCTCAACACCTCCGCGTGCGGGCTGCTGCCCCGCCGCACGATCGACGCGGTCACCCTGCTCGCCGAGGAGACCGCGGCCGGCCGCCCCGGGGGCGCCGGCAGCTTCGACGTCGTCGACGAGGCCCGGGCCGCCTTCGCCCGGCTCGCCCACGTCGCGCCCGACCGGGTCGCGGTCGGCAGCTCGGTCTCCGTCCACGTCGGCATGGTGGCGCAGTCCATGCCGGCCGGGTCCGAGATCCTCTTCGCGGAGGGCGACTTCTCCTCCGTCATCACGCCCTTCACCGTCCGCGGCGACCTCAAGGCCCGCTTCGTGCCGCTGGAGCGGCTCGCCGAGTCGGTGCGGCCCGGGACCGCGCTCGTCGCGTTCTCCGCCGTGCAGTCGGCGGACGGCCGCACGGCCGACTTCGCCGCCGTCCGCGCCGCCGCGGCGGCGCACGGCGCCCGCACCCTGCTGGACGCGACGCAGTCGGCGGGCTGGCTGCCGCTGTACGCGGGGGAGTGGGACTTCACCGTCTCCGGCGGCTACAAGTACCTGCTCTGCCCGCGCGGGGCGTCCTTCCTCACCGTCACGGAGGAGGCGCAGGACGCGCTGCTGCCGATCCACGCGGGCTGGGTGACGGGCGAGGAGCTGTGGGTCAACAGCTACGGTCCCGTGCGCGAACTGGCCCGCTCCGCCCGCAGGTTCGACGAGCCGCCGGCCTTCCTCTCGTACCACGGGGCCGCCCGCTCCCTGGAACTCCTGGAGGAGATCGGCATCGAGCGGATCGAGGCCCACAACAAGGCCCTGGCCGCCCGCTTCCGCGCCGGGCTCGACGCGCTCGGGCACCCGGCGGTCGCCGACGACTCGACGGTCGTGGGCGTCCCGGGCCTCGGTGACCGCGCCGACGCGCTGCGCGAGGCGGGGGTGCTCCTGTCGGCCCGCGCCGGGAACCTGCGGGCCTCCTTCCACCTCTACAACTCCTCGGCGGACGTGGACCGGGCCCTGGAGGTGCTGGCGGGCTGAGCCCGTCCCCGTACGGGCAGAGCCCGGCCGGGCACCGCCCGTGGAACGGTCCGGTTCAGGCCCGTTCCGCCGACGGGCAAGCGGTGAGGCCGTCGGCCGCCTCCCGGCACAGGTTCTCCTCCAGCCGGGCGAGCAGCCGGGCGAGGTCCGCGCGCTCGGCCGGGGCGAGGCCGGTCAGGGAGTGTTCCTCCAGGTCGCGCCACACGCCCTCGACGCGGGCCCGCAGCACCTCGCCCTCCTCCGTCGCCTCGACGAGCACCGCCCGCCGGTCGGCCGGGTCGGGGCGGCGGCGGACATGGCCGCTGTGTTCCAGGCGCTGGAGCATCTTGGTGACCGTCGACGGGTCGAGGCCGAGTTCCTGGATGAGTACGGACTGCCGCACCGGACCGCAGTCCCACAGCGCCATCATCAGGAACTCCTGGCCCGGGTAGAGGTCCAGCTCCTTCAGCCGGCGCCCGGCCGCGATCCGGTGCAGCCGGGCGACCCGGGCGAGGGCGTGGCTGACGGGTCCGCCGCGGGCGGCGGACGGCAGCGCGCCCACCAGGGCGGTACAGAGCGGGTCGTTTCCGGGCATCGCGGGCTCCTCGGTGCGGTTGTTCCTCCAGATTAGCTTGGCTGGCCAATCAATGAGCTACAGTGGCGGTCGTAAGGGAATGGTTGGCCGACCACATAAATACTTGGCCGACCACATTTGTCCTGGGAGGACCGCCATGACCACCGCCTTCGACCCGATCGACCTCGCCGGCACCCGCCTCGCCAACCGCATCGCCATGGCCCCCATGACCCGCAGCCGGGCCGAGGCCGAGCTCCGCGTCCCCACGCAGCTGACCGCCGAGTACTACGCCCAGCGCGCCTCCGCCGGCCTGATCATCAGCGAGGGCGTCCAGCCGACCGCCGTCGGCCAGGGCTACCCCAACACCCCCGGCCTGCACAGCGCCGAGCAGATCGCCGCCTGGCGCCGCGTCACCGACGCCGTCCACGAGCGCGGCGGGAAGATCTTCGCCCAGCTGATGCACGCCGGCCGGATCAGCCACCCCGTCGTCCTCGGCCGGGGCCTGCACCCCGTCGGACCCTCCGCGGTCACCCCGGCCGGCCAGCTCTTCACCGGCGCCGGACTCACCGACTTCGTCACCCCGCGCGAGCTCACCGCCGACGAGGTGCGCGAGACCGTCGAGGGCTTCGCCACCGCCGCCCGCAACGCCGTCGAGGCCGGTTTCGACGGCGTCGAGATCCACGGCGCCAACGGCTACCTGGTCCACCAGTTCCTCGCCGACGGCACCAACAAGCGCACCGACGAGTGGGGCGGCACGATCGAGAACCGCATCCGCTTCGCCGTCGAGGTCGTCAAGGCCGTCGCCGACGCCGTCGGCCCCGAGCGCACCGCACTGCGGATCTCCCCGGCCAACCCGTACAACGACATGAGCGAGAGCGACACCGAGGAGCTGTACACCGCCCTCGTCACCGCGATCGAGCCGCTCGGCATCGCCTACCTGCACGTCCTCGAGGCCGTGCCCGGCCTCCGGGACACGACCCTCGCCCTGCGCAAGCAGTTCTCCGGGACCTTCGTGCTCAACCCCTCCACCGAGGGCCCGACCGGCCCCGAGGCGCTGACCCTCGTCGAGGACGGCACCGCCGACATCCTCGCCTACGGCGCCCTCTTCCTCGCCAACCCGGACCTGCCCGCCCGCCTCCGGGCCGGCGGCCCGTACAACACCCCCGACAACGCCACCTTCTTCGGCGGCGACCACCGCGGCTACACCGACTACCCGGCGCTGTAGCCCGCCGACGGGGCGGTCACGCGGCTACCAGGCCTCCGTGACCGCGCGGCGCGCGGCCTCCGGGTCCACGGCGCGGCCCGTCTCCGCGAGGGCCGCGCCGAGGGCGGCCAGCGAGGACCGCACCGCGGCCGGGGTCGCGTCCACGCCGTAGTGGTTCACCCGGATCATCTCCTTCGCCAGCGCCCCGCCGCCCGCGACGAGCGGCAGCGAGGGATCGGCGGCCAGCGCCTTCGCGACCAGCTCCGAGGCATCGACACCGGCCGGCGTGCGCAGCGTCGTCGCGACCGGAGCCGCGTCCTTCGCCTCGTACACGTACGGCTCGAGCCCGCCGCCGAGCGCCACGGCGCCCGCGCGGGTCGCCGCCGCGGCCGACGCGTGCCGGGCCATGAGCGCGTCCAGGCCCTCCGCCTCGATCCGCTCCAGGCACGCCTCCAGGGCCAGCATCTCCAGCTGCGCCGGCGCGTGGAGCAGCGTCCTGCGCCCGCCGTCGATCCACCGCTCCTTCCAGTCCAGGAGGGAGAGGTACGAGCGGCGCGGCGCGGCCGGGTTGGCGGCGAACCGCTCCCAGGCCCGCTCGCTCACCGACACCGCCGAGACACCCGCCGGGCCGCCCATCGCCTTCTGCGCCCCGATGATGCACATGTCGACGCCCCACGCGTCCGGCAGCACCGGCTCGGCGCCGACCGACGCCACCGCGTCCAGGTAGAAGAGCGCGTCGTGCGCCCGCACGACCTCGCCGATCTCCGCGACCGGGTTGGTGTTGCCGGTGGCCGCCTCCGCGTGCACCAGCGACACGAAGTCGATCTCCGGGTGCTCCTCGAAGGCCCGGGCCACCTGCTCGGCGGTGACCGCCGTGTGGAACGGCACCTCCAGGTCGACCACCGTCGCTCCGCAGTCCCGCAGCCAGTTGCCGAAGGTCTGCCCGTACGGACCGGTGACCACGTTCAGCGCCGTCGAACCCGCCCGCGCACCACTGCGGATGCAGCCCTCCAGCGGCAGCAGCGCCTCGCCCTGGGTGATCACCACGTCCTGCTCCGTGGAGAGCAGCGCGGCGACCCGGCGCTCGATCGACGCGAACCGCGCGGCGGTCAGCGGGGCCAGGTCCAGGAGCGGGTGTGTCACGGTCACGGCGGTGCCTTCTTCGGTTCGGATCTGCGGGTGGAGCCTGGGTCAGGGTACCCAGGGGCCTCGTAGAGTGCGGGTATGAGCGATCACGTGGTGCTGCATGTGAAGGGGCGGGTGCTCGTCGGCCCGGAGGACGTACGGGACGAACTGTGGTGCGTCGACGGGCGGATCACCTTCGAGCGGCCGGCCGGTCCCGCCGTCGAGACACTGACCGTCGAGGGCTGGGCGCTGCCCGGCCTGGTCGACGCACACTGCCACGTCGGCCTCGACAGGCACGGCCCCGTCGACGAGGCCACCGCCGAGAAGCAGGCCCTCACCGACCGCGACGCCGGCACGCTGCTCATCCGCGACGCGGGCTCGCCCTCCGACACCCGCTGGATCGACGAGCGCGAGGACCTGCCGAAGATCATCCGCGCGGGCCGGCACATCGCCCGCACCCGCCGCTACATCCGCAACTACGCCCACGAGATCGAGCCCGACGAGCTCGTCGCCCACGTCGGCCGCGAGGCGCGGCGCGGCGACGGCTGGGTCAAGCTGGTCGGCGACTGGATCGACCGCGAGGTGGGCGACCTGGCGCCGTCCTGGCCGCGCGCCGAGGTCGAGGCGGCGATCGCCGAGGCGCACCGGCTCGGCGCGCGCGTCACCGCGCACTGCTTCGCCGAGGACTCGCTGCGCGACCTGGTCGAGGCGGGCATCGACTGTATCGAGCACGCCACCGGACTCACCGAGGACACCATCCCGCTCTTCGCCGAGCGCGGCGTCGCCATCGTGCCCACCCTGGTCAACATCGCGACCTTCCCGCACCTCGCGGACGGCGGCCAGGAGAAGTTCCCGCGCTGGTCGGCGCACATGCGCCGGCTGCACGAGCGGCGTTACGACACGGTGCGCGCCGCCTGGGACGCGGGCATCCCGGTCTTCGTCGGCACCGACGCGGGCGGCTCGCTCGCGCACGGCCTGGTCGCCGCCGAGGTCGAGGAGCTGACGAAGGCGGGCATCCCCGCCCTCGACGCCCTCTCCGCCACCACCTGGCGCGCCCGCGACTGGCTGGGCCGCCCGTCCCTGGAGGAGGGCGCCCCGGCCGACCTCGTCGTCTACGGCGAGGACCCGCGCGCGGACATTCGCGTCCTCGCGGCACCGCGCCGGGTGATCGTCAACGGCCGGGTGATCGGCTAGGCCGCCGCGAGGGCCGCCGCGCGGGTCTCCCGGGTCAGGAAGGCGAGCCGCGCCGTCTTCTCCGGGATGAAGACCTCCGGCAGGTCCACCTCCGGGAGCACCACCTCCGGGCCGAGCTCGAAGCCGGTGCGCAGGAGCCGGGCGATCACCTTCTCGTTGGCGGCGTCCGGCTCGCCCACGATCCGGGTGCGCCCGGTCAGCGCGAAGTCGACGAGCGCCGTGAGCAGCCCCTCCGTGAAGCCGCGCTCGGGAGCCACCGTGGGCGCGACGAACAGGTGCACGCCGATGTCGCCCGGCAGCACCTCGTAGCACTCGGAGACCCGGTCGGCCTCGGGGTCGTACGTCTGGAAGACCGCGACGGGCACGTCGTCACGGTGTACCAGGAAGCCGTGGTGGGTGCTGAGCGAGTCGAGGTGGGCGTAGATCTCCCGTACCTGCTCGACGGTGGTGCCGTTCATGCCCCAGAAGCGGGCCCGCTCCTCGTTCACCCAGGCGTGGATGAGCGGGGCGTCGGCCTCGGGGTCGACGCGGTCGACCCGGACGGTGCCGAAGCCCTCGACGACCTGGGTGTGCTCGGTTCTGCTCATGCTGCTCCTTCATGCTCCTTGACGAGGACGTTCCAGTCGGTGGTGACGGGGGCGAGTTCGCCGCGCAGCCACAGGGGGAGCTGGTCGCGGTGGTGCGGGTCACCGGGCACGCCGGAGGCGCCGAACGGCACGACCCACAGGCTCCGTTCACGGTCCGCCAGGTCCCACACGTAGCGGGCGGCGGACGCGCGGGCGCTGCGGTCGGTGTAGCCGGGCACGCTGGACGTGGACAGCACGCAGTCGTGGTCGCCGGCGAGTCCCGGCCACTGCGCGTCGTCCGCGTCCGGGAGCGCCTGCCAGGGCGCCAGCCGGTGGGTCAGGCCCCAGGCCGGCGGCGTCTCGCCGGCCGCGACCTCCTCCAGGGCCTCGTGCACGATCCGCGCGACGTCGCCGGCCGGCACCGGACCGCCGACGAGCAGGGTCTCCAAGGCGAAGGCGACGCGCGCGCCCAGCGCGAGCCAGGGCAGGAACAGCTCCGGGTACGGGGCCGGTTCGCGCAGCTCCGCGAACGCATCGTGGGCCGTGAGCCGCCGTACGACCGCGCCGCGCACCGCCGCGTACAGACCGGCGTCCGTGCTGTCGGCGGCCATCCGCCGGTCCCAGGCGAGCAGGGTCGCGCGCACCGTCCGGGCGGCGGCCGACAGGTCCTCCGCGGCCACGCCGCCGATCGCGTCGAGCAGCCGCCGGGCCGACGGGTTGTCCGTGTCGGTGTGCACGGCGGCCGTCTTGGCGGGCGTCCAGGAGCGCGAGGCGTCGAGCAGGGCGGCGATCCGCCCGGCGCGGTGCGGTGGGGCGAACTCGACGCCCAGCGGCGCGGCGAGACCGCGCGCGTTCGCCATCACGGCGTACCCGTCGACCTCGGCGCGGGGCAGCGGCGCGGGCTCCGCCCGCCACGCGTGCCCGGCCTCCCACGCGGGCACCACCCGCAGCGAGTTGGCCCGGTCCCGCACCGGCACGTGCCCGGCGACCCGGTGCAGCAGCCCGCCGTCGGTGTCGGCGGCCTGCACGACGTTCACCGGCTCGACCCACCCGTCGAGCGCCCGGTCCACGTCCCCGACACTCCGCGCCCGCAGCAGCGCGGGCAGCACGGAGAAGCCCAGCTCGCCGGTGACGCGGGGCGGGTAACGCAGACTGATCGCTTCCCACTCGACCGGCTCGGCGACGTCGGTGCCGTGGGCGACGTCGGCGGCGCGGGCGGCCTCGGCGGCGCGGGCGGCCTCTGCCGCGCCGGTGGCGACGGGCAGGTCGTCGGCGCCGGCGGCGGTCGTGTCGGTGGTGGCGGTCTCGGCCGCGGTGGTGCCGGCGACCTCGGCGGCGCGGGTGGTGCCGGCCTTGGCTGTGTCGGTGGTGCCGACGGGGGTCGCGGTGGTGCCGACCGGGGTCGCGGTGGTCCCCGCCCCGGCCGTATCGGCGGTGCCGGCCGCGTCGGCGGCGCTAGCCGTCGACCGGGCGCCGTCCCCGGCCTTCCCGCCCTCCTCGGCCTTCCCGCCCTCCGCGCCGATGATCACCGGCCCGCGGGCCGTCTCGACGACCTCCACGCGGACCGGGTCCTGGGTGCCCTTCACGCGGATCGTCTCCGTGTGGGCGGTGGCCGGCTCCCAGCCGGCCGGGCCGAGGGCCTCGACGCGGCCGTCGGGGAGGCGGCGGAGCCGTTCCCGGTAGAGGTCCTGGTAGTCGGCCATGGCGTTGGTGATGGCCCAGGCGACGCGGCCGGCGTGGCCGAAGTGGGCGAGGCCGGGGACGCCGGGGACGGCGAGGCCGAGGACGTCGTAGTCGGGGCAGGCGAGGCGTATCTGCTGGTAGACGCCGGGCGCCTCGATGAAGCGGTGCGGGTCGCCCGCGACGATCGCCGCGCCGCCGGCCGTCCGCTCGCCGGACACCACCCAGCCGTTGGAGCCGGCGGTGCCGGGGCCGTCGGTGGCGAAGAGCTCGGTCCACTCCTCGCCGAGCAGCCGCGCGACCCGGTCCCGCCACAGCTTGGTGGGGAAGCCGGCGAAGAGGATGTGGGTGGACAGCCAGACGGCGAGCGGCGTCCAGGGCTCCCAGCGGCCCGGCCGCAGCCCGGTCGCGGCGAACTCGGGCGCCCGTCCCGCGCCCTCCGCCAGGCCCTCGTTCACCCCGTCCACGTACGCCCGGACCCACGCCGCCGTCTCCGCGTCGAGCCGGTCGTGGCAGCGGCGGGCGGTGTCGGCCAGCCTCGCCTGCCGGACGAAGGCGTCCCAGCCGGTCTCCGCGGCGCCCAGGAACTCGGCGGTGGTGCCCTGCGCCCGGTGCCGCTCGACCTCCAGCTGCCAGGCTCGGTCCCGTGCGGTCACCAGGCCCTGCGCGCGGGCGAGTTCGAGCGGATCGGCGGCTCGCAGATGCGGCACGCCCCAGGCGTCCCGGAAGACCTCGATGCTCACGCGTACGACCCCGATCAGA
This sequence comes from Streptomyces sp. NPDC127114, assembly GCF_042677525.1. Lineage (NCBI taxonomy): Bacteria > Bacillati > Actinomycetota > Actinomycetes > Kitasatosporales > Streptomycetaceae > Streptomyces > Streptomyces sp. NPDC127114. Next base: position 70,155 of record NZ_JBHXTJ010000022.1, on the reverse strand, counting down.
TCAAACATTTCTTAGGTTAGGCTGGCCTAAATTAATCTACAGGACCCGGAGAGGGCGAGGTCGCGGCGGGTGGGTCGCTGCCGCACGTGCGACCGGTTGACGATCCGTTACTCCCGGCCGGCGCGCATCGTTGAAGCACCTTCCGTGAATGTGCCTCCGCGCCCGCGCGCGCCGCTACGCATGGGGCGCGCGGGAACGCCTGTGCCGAAAGATTCGAATATGGGCGCGGAAGCCACCCTTTGGAGTGAAGTCACGCCAGGTGTCTGCCAGTTCACCCACAGTGCGTAAAGATTCCGGTGTCTCAAGTCGCCGGAGCCGCAGTGACCCACAGTCCCCGTGGCGAGCGGCCGGCGACGCCATGTCTCCTGTGGGGGTTCCACCCGTGAACAGCAACACCTTCCGCCTGTCCGCACGCCGCACCGCCGCCGCGGCCGCCGTCGCCGCCCTCGCCGCCGGACCGCTGGTCCTCGCGGCGCCCGCCGCCCAGGCCACCGGCGACAGCGGCGAGCAGGGCGGCGAAGGCCACGCCACCGCCGTCGTGCTGCGCACCGGGCTCGACGTCGACCTGCTCAACAAGGCGGTGAACGTGCCGCTGCGGGCCTCCCTCAACGAGGTCGAGGCCCCCGCGAGCGCTGAGAAGACCGCGCTCAGCGTGCGGGTGCAGGGCGCCGAGGGCGGGCAGCCGGTCGACGTGCTCAAGGCCGACGTCGCCACCTCCGAGGCGACCGTGGAGGGGAACACGGCCAGGGGCTACGTCAACCTGGTCAAGGCCCGGCTGCACGTCCCCGGACTGCCGCTGCTCTCCCTCGTCGAGGTCGAGAAGGTCACCTCCAAGGCCGTCTGCGAGGCCGGAAAGCGCCCGGTCGCCGAGTCCAACCTGCTGGGGCACGTCACCGTCCTCGGCAAGAAGACCACCCTGTCGACCGGCGGACAGACCAAGGTGACCGTGCCCGGCGTCGGCGAGGTCGTCCTCGATCTCTCCCGCACCTCCACCACCTCCCGCACTGCCGCCGCGACCGCCCTCGAACTCTCGGTGGAGGTCAACCCGCTCAAGCTCAACGTCGCCGAGGTCAAGGGCAAGGTCACCCTCGCCGAGGCCACCTGCGCCACCCCGCGCGGCACCAGGCCGACCGACAGGCCGACCGACAAGCCCGGCGAGCAGCCCTCGCAGCAGCCGTCCGAGCAGCCCTCCAAGGAGCCGTCCACGAGCCCGAGCCACGACACCGGCATCAGCACCCAGAACGGCGGCACCACCCCAAGCGGCAACCTCGCCGAGACCGGCGGCAGTTCCATGACCCCCTACCTGGCCGGCGGCGCCCTCCTGCTGCTCGGCGTCGGCGGCGGCGCCGTCGTCCTGGCCCGCAGCCGCGCCCGCGCCCGCGGCTGACCGGCCCGAGGGGGAGACAGCGGCGGGGGACAGCGGCGGGGGAACCGAGGGGTGGCGCCGGCCCGGCACCACCCCTCGCCGCTCAGCCCAGCATCAACAGCGCCTGGTCCAGGGCCTGCAGGAACCGGTTCGTCGTCACCCGGTCCCGCACCGCGAGCCGCAGCCAGTCCCGGCCGAGCCCCGGGAAGGTGTCACCGCGCCGGGCCGCGAAGCCCAGCGACCGCAGCCGGTCCCGTACCGCGTCCGCGCCCTCGATCCGTACGAGCACGAACGGGCCCTCCGCCGCCGCGACCGCCCGCACCTCGTCGAACTCCGCGAGCCCCGCGAGCAGATGCGCCCGCTCCACACCGATCCGGTGCGCCGCCTCCTCCGCCTCCAGGAGCGCCATCGGCGTCATGCACGCCTCCGCCGCCACCAGCGCCGGCGTCGACACCGGCCACAGCGGCTGCACGCGCTCCAGCGCGGCGATCGTCTCCGGCTCGGCCAGCACGTAACCGATCCGCAGGCCCGCGAGGCCCCAGGTCTTCGTCAGGCTCCGCAGCACCACCAGACCCGGCACGTCCGTCCGCGAGGCCAGCGACTCCCGCTCGCCCGGCACCGCGTCCATGAACGCCTCGTCCACCACCAGGGTCCGCCCCGGGCGGGCCAGCGACGCGATCGCCGCCGCCGGATGCAGCACGGACGTGGGATTGGTCGGATTGCCGATCACGACCAGATCCGCGTCCTCCGGCACCGCCGCCGGATCCAGCCGGAAGCCGTCCTCCTCGCGCAGCAGCACCCGCTCCACCTCGTGCCCGGCGTCGCGGAGCGCCGCCTCAGGCTCGGTGAACTGCGGGTGCACGACCACCGGCCGCCGCACCGGCAGCGCCCGCGCGAGCAGCACGAAGGCCTCCGCCGCGCCCGCCGTGAGCAGCACCCGGCGGGCCGGCAGACCGTGCCGCTCGGCGACCGCGGCCCGCGCCGCCCTGCCGTCCGGATAGGCGGCGAGCCCCGTGAGCGAGTCCGCGATCCGCTCCCGCAGCCAGGCCGGCGGCGTATGGGTCCGCACGTTGACCGCGAGGTCGATCAGCTTCTCGTCCCGGACCTCGGCGTCGCCGTGGTGTCTCAGGTCGTGCGCGTCAGCGGAAGTGTCCGCAGAAGTGTGGATGTCCATGGCCGCCGTCGTGTGGGGGGTGGGGATGGGGAGGGGGATGGTGCCTGTGGAGGGAGAGTGGGGCTCGCCAGCGATGTACCCGTGAGTATCGGGCAACAACCGTGCGCCTGGGGAGTCTTCGTTCGGACGAAGTGGTACGGAACGGGCAATGGCGCATGTCACAAACCTGCCCTTCCGCTTCGGCACCAGGAGCACCGCACCCGGCCCCGCCCCGCGCAGCGCCGCCGCCTCCGCCACCGAGGCCGTACCGGTCGCCGCCAGCGGAGCCGCCGACGGATGCGGTACGGCCACCGCCGCGAGCTCCTCGCTCCCGAAGGCCCGCACCGGCACCCCCAGCCGAGCCGCCGCCCCGGCGATCCCCGGCTCCGCCGCCCGGGCGTCCAGCGTCGCGAGCGCCGTCACGTCCCCGGCCGTGAGACCCGCCTCGCCGAGCGCGGTGCCGACGAGCGCGAGCACCTCGCCCTCCGCGACGCCCGACCGGGCCCCGACACCCACCACGACCGCGGGTCCGAGGTGCGCGGAGGAGGCGCCATCCGATAGCAAAGGCCCATGGCTGTAGTCGTCGCGCTCGGCGCGTTCCTCATGACGCTGTTCGGCGGCTGGACGGCCCAGCGCGTCACCGACCGACGCCACCTGGTCCTCGGCCTCGCCGGCGGGCTCATGCTCGGCGTGGTGGGACTCGACCTGCTGCCCGAGGCGTGGGAGGCGGCCGGCCGCGAGGTCTTCGGCGTCCCGCAGGCCCTGCTGCTCTTCGTCGGCGGCTTCCTCCTCGCCCACGTGGTGGAACGTCTCCTCGCCGTCCGCCGCGCGGCCCACGGCGTGGAGGAGTACTGGGGGGCGGCGCACGGCGCCCCGACGGGGGACGGCGGCCGGGCGACGGGGGGCAGGGTGCCCCAGGTGGGGCTCACCGCCGCCGCGGCCATGGTGCTGCACAGCCTCATGGACGGCATCGCGCTCGGCGCCGCGTTCCAGGTCGGCGGCGGCATGGGCGCCACCGTCGCGCTCGCCGTCATCACCCACGACTTCGCCGACGGCTTCACCACCTACACGATCGCCAGCCTGTACGGGAACGCCCGCCGCAAGGCGGTCGCCATGCTCGTCGCCGACGCGGTCGCCCCGGTCGCCGGCGCCGGCCTCGCCACCCTGTTCACCCTTCCGGAGGAACTCCTCGGCAGCTATCTCGGGTTCTTCGGCGGTGCCCTGCTCTACCTCGCCGCCGCCGAGATCCTGCCCGAGGCCCACCACGAACACCCCGCCCGCACCACCCTGCTGTGCACGGTGGCCGGCGTGGCCTTCATCTGGCTCGTGGTGGGCCTCTCCGGCGGCTGACCTCACGCGCCCGGCCCGCCGTCGGCCGCGCAGCGCCCGACGAAACGCGCGGCGGCCTCCGGAGCGCCCGCCCAGTGCGTGTGGACGTAACTGGCGTGCACGCCGCCCTGGACGAAGCCCTCCACACGGCGCTCCGGCTGCCGCAGCCCCCAGGCCGCCCGCGCCCCGGCGCCCGGCTCGATCACGGTCCGGTGGAACTCGTGCCCGCGCATCCGCGTCCCGGCCGCCGCGAGCACGCTGTCGTTCACGGCCACCGCGTCCCGGTAGCCGAGCGTCAGCCGCTCCGTCATCCGTGCGTCTGCGTCGAGCACACCGCACATCGGCCGCCCGTCCAGCGACCGCGCGAGATAGAGCAGCCCGGCGCACTCGGCGGCGACGGGCGCGCCCGACGCGGCGAGCTCGGCGACCGCCTTCCGAAGCGGCTCGTTGGCGGACAGCTCCTCCCCGTACACCTCGGGAAAGCCGCCTCCTATGACCAGGCCGCGGGTGCCCTCGGGGAGGGCCTCGTCCCGCAGCGGGTCGAACGTGACGACCTCCGCGCCCGCCGCCGTCAGGAGCTCCGCGTGCTCGGCGTACGAGAACGTGAACGCCGCGCCGCCCGCGACGGCGACGACCGGCCCGTGGCCGGGCTCCTCGGCCCGCGGAACACCTGCCCACGTCCCGGCGGCGTGCCACGACCCGGCGGCGTCCCACGGCTCGTCGCGCAACGGCGGCGCCGACCGCGCAAGGGCCAGCAGCGCCTCCAGGTCGCAGCCCTGGCGGACCTGCTCCGCCTGCGCCGCCACCGCCTCCACCGCCTGCGCCTGCCGCTCCGCGACCGGCACCAGGCCCAGGTGCCGCGACGGCGTCGCGACCGCCGGGGCGCGCCGCAGCACCCCCAGGACCGGCACGCCGGACTCCTCCAGGGCCTCCCACAGCAGCGCCTCGTGCCGGTCGGTGGCGACCTTGTTGAGGATCACCCCGCCGAGCCGCACCTCCGGGTCCCACGACGCGAAGCCGTGCACGAGCGCGGCCACCGACCGGGACTGCGAGGAGGCGTCCACGACCAGCACCACCGGCGCCCGCAGCAGCTTCGCCACCTGCGCGGTGGACGCCAGTTCGCCCTGGCCCGCGGCCCCGTCGTACAGGCCCATCACGCCCTCGACGACCGCCAGGTCGCAGCCCCGCGCGCCGTGCGCGAAGAGCGGCGCCACCAGCTCCGTACCGCACATGTACGCGTCGAGGTTCCGGCCCGGGCGGCCGGTCGCGAGGGCGTGGTAGCCCGGGTCGATGTAGTCCGGCCCGACCTTGTGCGGGGAGACCGCGAGACCACGGCCGGCGAACGCGGCCATCAGGCCGGTCGCGACCGTGGTCTTGCCCGCGCCCGAGGACGGGGCGGCGATGACGAGACGTGCTACCACTCGATGCCCCGCTGGCCCTTCTGACCCGCGTCCATCGGGTGCTTCACCTTCGACATGTCGGTCACCAGGTCCGCGAAGTCGAGGAGTTCCTGCGGCGCGTTGCGGCCCGTGATGACGACGTGCTGCTGCCCGGGACGGTCGCGCAGCACCTCCACCACCTCGGCCGTGTCGATCCAGCCCCAGTGCAGCAGGTACGCGAACTCGTCGAGGACGTAGAACTTGTACTTCTCCTCGGCCAGGTCCCGCTTGACCTGCTCCCAGCCCTCGCGCGCCTTCTCCTCGTGCGACTGCTCGCCCTCGGCGACCTCGCGCTGGATCCAGGACCAGCCCTCGCCCATCTTGTTCCAGACGACCGTGCCGCCCTTGCCGGTCTCGCCGAGCGCCTTCAGGGCGTTCTCCTCGCCGACCCGCCACTTGGCGGACTTCACGAACTGGAACACCCCGATCGGCCAGCCCTGGTTCCAGGCGCGCAGCGCCATGCCGAACGCGGCGGTCGACTTCCCCTTCCCGACGCCCGTGTGCACCATCACCAGCGCGCGGTTGCGGCGCTGACGGGTGGTCAGTCCGTCGTCCGGAACGACGGTCGGCTGTCCCTTAGGCATTACGCGGCCCTCCTGGCGGCAGAGTGGTTGCCCTGTACGTTTCTGACGAGCCCGGCGATCGAGTCGGCGCGCAGCTCTTCGAGGGTGACGGCGGTGCCGCCCAGTTCGCGGGCGAGGTTCCCGGCGAGGCCCAGCCGCACCGGTCCCGTCTCGCAGTCCACGACCACCGCGGCCGTGCCCTCGGACGCGTGCAGCCGCGCGGCGCGCGCCGCGAGCCCCACCGGGTCCGGGCCGCCGCCGGTCGCGCGCCCGTCGGTGACCACCACGAGCAGCGGCCGCCGCGACGGGTCCCGCAGCCGCTCCACGCGCAGCACGTCGTGCGCCTTCAGCAGTCCCGCCGACAGCGGCGTACGGCCACCGGTCGGCAGCTGCTCCAGCCGGGCCGCGGCCGCGTCCACCGACGAGGTCGGCGGCAGCGCGACCTCCGCCGCCCGCCCCCGGAACGTGACCAGACCGACCTTGTCGCGCCGCTGGTAGGCGTCGAGCAGCAGCGACAGCACCGCGCCCTTGACCGCGCCCATCCGCTGCCGGGCCGCCATGGAGCCCGAGGCGTCCACCACGAACAGGACGAGGTTGCCCTCGCGGCCCTCGCGGCTCGCCTGCCGCAGGTCGTCCCTGCGCACCACCAGGCCCCGGCCGGTCCGGCCGCGCGCCCTCTGGTGCGGAGCCGCGGCCCGCACGGTCGCCGCCAGGTGCAGCTTGGTCAGCGCGCCCTTCGGCCGGGTCGCCCCGGTGGTCCTGCCGTGCTCGGTACGGGCCCGGGAACGGCGTCCGGCCGCGCCCTCGCCGAGGCCGGGCACGCTCAGCATCCTGGTGCGGAACGGCTCGCCGGCCGCGACGGCGGCCCGCTCGCCGGCGCCGGGGCGCGAGCCCGAGCCAGCCTCCTGGGCCGCGGGAGCCGGGGCCTCCTCCGGTGCCGGCCCGCTCTCGGGCGCCGTGTCGTTCCCGGGCGCGGTGCTCTCGGACGCGGGCCCCTCGCCCTGCGGCGGAACACCGCCCGGGCCGCCGGGACCTCCGTCGCCCGGACCGTCCGGGCCGTCGGGCTCCGGGTCCTCGTCGGGCTCCTCGCCCTTGAACTGCTCCAGCGTCTCGTCGAGCTTGTCCTCGTCGAGGCCCGGCGCGTCGAACGGGTTGCGCCGCCGCCGGTGGGGGAGCGCGAGCAGCGCCGCCTGCCGCACGTCGTCCGACGTCACCTCGGTCCGCCCGGCCCACGCGGCGAGCGCCGTCGCGGTACGGGCCATCACGATGTCGGCGCGCATGCCGTCCACCTCGAACGCGGCGCAGGTCGCGGCGATCTGCAGCAGCGCCGCGTCCCCGAGCACCACCCGGGGCAGCAACTCCCGGGCGGCGACGATCCGTTCGCGTAGGGCGCGCTCCTCGTCTGCCCAGCGCGCGGCGAACGCGGCCGGGTCGTCCTCGAACGCGAGCCTGCGCCGCACCACTTCCACCCGCTGCTCGGGCTCGCGCGAGGCCGCGACCTCGACGGTAAGCCCGAACCGGTCGAGCAGCTGCGGCCGCAGCTCGCCCTCCTCCGGGTTCATGGTGCCGACGAGCAGGAAACGGGCGGCGTGCCGCACGGAGACGCCTTCGCGCTCGACGTGCGACTGCCCCATGGCGGCGGCGTCGAGGAGATGGTCCACCAGGTGATCGCTGAGCAGATTGACCTCGTCGACGTACAGGATCCCCCGGTGCGCGGCCGCGAGCAGCCCCGGCTCGAAGGCCTTCACGCCCTCGGCGAGCGCCTTCTCGATGTCGAGCGCACCGACGAGCCGGTCCTCGGAGGCACCGACGGGCAGTTCGACCATGCGCGCGGGGCGCGAGGATCCGTCCGTCGCGCCGTGCGGCCCGTCCGGGCAGCCCGGGTCCGGCGCGGCCGGGTCGCAGCTGAACCGGCACCCCGCGACCACCGCCACCTCTGGCAGCAACTCGGCGAGAGCACGGACGGCCGTGCTCTTGGCCGTGCCCTTCTCCCCACGGACGAGGACGCCGCCGATGGACGAACTCACCGCATTCAGCAGCAGGGCGAGCCGCAGGTCGTCCATGCCGACGACAGCGGTGAACGGATAGCGGGTGCTCATCGGTTGGTCACTCCTCAGAGGTACGGAAGTCGGGGCGGGGCGGCTCCGGGCGGTCACGGCGCCCCCGGCGGCACGAACGGCAGGCCCTCCGGCGCGCCCTTCTCGATGAGCCGGAGCAGCGCGTCCGTGTCGGCGTGCTCCTCGATCAGGTCCCCGAGGCGGTCCAGCTGCTCCTCGCGGAGGGTGCCGAACGAGGTGTCGGGGGCCGGGACGAAGCGGCGACCGGCCGCCGCCGCGACCTCCCGCAGGAACGCCCGGCGGAAGCCGTCGCTCTCCAGCGAGCCGTGCCAGTGGGTGCCCCACACCGCGCCGACCCTGCAGCCGTCCAGGAACGCCTCCCCGCCCAGGACCTCGGCCACGCCGTGGTGGATCTCGTAGCCCTCGACCCGCTCGCCGAGCGCCTCGCCGACCGGCCGGGCCAGGGTCTTCCCGGGCGCGAACCGCACCCTCACGGGCAGCAGTCCGAGCCCGTCGACCGTGCCGGCCCTCGACTCGACCTCGTCCTCGATGCGCTCGCCGAGCGCCTGGAAGCCGCCGCAGATGCCGAGCACCGGGCGGCCCTCGGCCGCACGGCGGGCCAGCGCCTCGCCCAGGCCGCGCTCGCGCAGCCAGGCCAGCGCCTTCACGGTCCCGCGGGTGCCGGGCACCACGACCAGGTCGGCGTCGACCAGCTCCTCCGGGCGGTCCACGAAGCGCACGACCACGCCCGGTTCGGCGGCGAGCGCGTCCACGTCGGTGAAGTTGGACATGAGCGGTACGGCGCAGACGGCGACCCGCAGCACGTCCTCGCCGAGCGGCGGCGCCACGACCGACTCGCGCACCGCGCCCCGCAGCGAGACCCGCAGGCCGTCCTCCTCGTCGATGCCGAGGCCGTGCGCGTACGGGAGCACACCGAAGGTCCGGCGCCCGGTGAGCCCGTGCAGCATGTCGAGCCCGGGCTCCAGCAGGGTCACGTCGCCGCGGAACTTGTTCACCAGATACCCGGCGACGAGCTCCTGGTCCTCGGGCGCGAGCAGCGCCGTCGTCCCGAAGAACTGGGCGAACACCCCGCCCCTGTCGATGTCGCCGACGACCACGACGGGCAGCTTCGCGGCCCGCGCGATGCCCATGTTCACGATGTCGGTGCGCCGCAGGTTGATCTCCGCCGGACTTCCGGCGCCCTCGCAGATCACCGCGTCGTACGTGCTCCGCAGCTCCTCCAGGCACGCCATCACCGGCTCGAACAGCGTCTGCTGCCGCCCCCCGTGCAGCCTTTTCCCGGGGGACGACCCCCCAGACCCCCCGAAGAACCCGCGGGCGCTCATCTCGCCGACCGGCTTCCCCATCAGCACGACCTGGCTCGACCGGTCGCTGCCGGGCTTGAGCAGCACCGGGTTCATCAGCGCGCTCGGCTCGACCCGCGCGGCCTGCGCCTGCATGGCCTGCGCCCGGCCGATCTCCGCGCCCTCCCGGGTCACGAAGGAGTTCAGGGACATGTTCTGTCCCTTGAACGGCGCCACCTTGACGCCCTGCCGGACCAGCCACCGGCAGATGCCGGCGGTGACGACGCTCTTGCCCGCGTCGGACGTGGTCCCGGCGACCAGCAGCCCCCCGCCCCTCATGCGCTCCTCCGCTTCCTCGCGCTCACCGCGTCCGCGATCAGTCGGCCGCCCACACAGACGGCCAGGGTCAGTCCGGTGACCCGGCGGGACAGCCGTACCGCCCGGTCGATGTCGGTCACCTCGACGGCCCGCCCGGCCCCGTTGAGCACGGGCCGGTGCTCCACCCGCCCGCCGTACGACAGGGTGCCGCCGAGCCGTACGCCCAGCGCGCCCGCGAAGGAGGCCTCCACCGGTCCTGCGTTGGGGCTGGGGTGTTTCCCGGCGTCCTCGCGCCAGGCCCGCACCGCTCCGCGCGGGTTCCCGCCCGCCGCCGCGGCGAGCGCGGCCGTGAGCCGGGCGCCCGGCCAGCCGGCCAGGTCGTCGAGGCGGGCCGAGGCCCAGCCGAAGCGCCGGTGGCGCGGGGACCTGTGGCCGACCATCGCGTCCAGGGTGTTGACCGCCCGGAAGCCCAGCAGCCCGGGCACGCCCGCGACCGCGCCCCAGAACAGGGCGCCCACGACGGCGTCGGAGGTGTTCTCGGCGACCGACTCGACCACGGCTCGGGCCATCGCCGGGCCGTCCAGGGCCTGCGGATCGCGGCCGACCAGGTGGGGCATCCGCTCCCGCGCCACCTCCAGGTCCCCGGCCTCCAGCGCCCCGCCGATGGCGCGTGCCTCCCGGCCCAGGGTCGTACCGCCGACGACGGCCCACACGGAGGCGGCGGTCAGCGCGACGGAAGCGGCCCGGCTGCCGCGTACCGTACGGGCGGCGAGGGCGCCGAGCGCCACCGTGCCGCCAGCGCAGAGGGCCGTGTGCAGGGCGCCGCGGCCGCGGTGGTCGCGCCACAGGCGGCGCTCGACGGCGGCCGCGGCGCGGCCGAAGGCGGCGACGGGATGGCCGCGGCGGGGATCGCCGAGGAGCAGGTCGACGGCGAGGCCGACGGCCGCTCCGGACGCGAAGACAGTCGTGTGACGGGAAGGTCTGGGGCCGCGGCCGGGCATGGCGCTGTGTCCTCACTCAGGGTCCGCGCCCTGGGTCGACGTGACCGGCGGCGAGAGTTCCTGACTCCCGGCCCCTGCGGGCCGGTCACAGTGGCGGGACCGTGCCGGATTCGCACCGGACTTCCTCTGCTTGCCGCCGTATTGGCCCGGGCAGTCCACCACGCTGCGCGAACACCCGTCAACTCACCCTTGACCTGCGTCGGGTCACTGTGCGAAGCGCCACAAACACGACGGCCGGGCGGCCCGCACACGAGGTGCGGACCGCCCGGCCGGAAGGGGCGTGCCGTGCCTGGGCCGCAGGGCGGTCAGGCGGTCGTCAGGCGACGATCAGGTAGATGCCGTACGCCACGGCCGCCGCGCACAGGGCGAAGCAGGCGTAGGCGCCGGTGCGGGCCAGGGTGGCGGAGCCGCCCTGGGCGGCGGCCTGCTCCTGCTTGGAGAGGCCGACGATGCCGAGGGTGAACAGGGCCACGAGGGCGACGGTCGCCACGAGGCTGACTCCGAAGACGGAGCCGAGAGCTGCCCAGTCGATCTTCATGCTTGGTTCCAGTTCCTCAGACCGCGGCGGCGGGGGCCGGGGGAGCGGCGGGGTCCGCGGGGTTCGGGGCGGGGATGGTGGTCTTCAGGTCCTCGTCCGTGACGGCGGCGACGGAGCCGGCCGGCGGCGGGGTGACGGCCGCCATGGCGGTGGTCACGACGCCCGCGGGCTCGGTGACGGCCGGGGTCTCGGTCTCGACGTCGTTGACGTTGGTGTGGTCGACGACCTGGCGGCGGGAGACGAGCCAGATGCCGATGCAGGAGGCGACCAGGAAGGCGGCGACGACGTAGACGCCCCAGTCGCCCTGGCGGGCGACGTACTCGGAGCCGGCGGCGACCAGGCCCGCGGCCGGAAGGGTCAGGCCCCAGGCGACGAACATCCGGGTGGCGGTCGACCAGCGGACGACGCCGCCCTTGCGGCCGAGGCCCGCGCCCATGACGGCGCCGGAGACGGAGTGCGTGGTCGACAGGGAGAAGCCGAGGTGGGACGAGGCCAGGATGACGGTGGCCGCGCTGGTCTGGGCGGCGAAGCCCTGCTGCGGGTGGAGGTCGGTGAGGCCCTTGCCCATGGTGCGGATGATGCGCCAGCCGCCGAGGTAGGTGCCGAGCGCGATCGCCAGACCGGCGGAGACGATGACCCAGACGGGCGGGTTGGAGCCGGGGGCGAGGACGCCGCCGGCAACCAGCGCGAGGGTGATGATGCCCATCGTCTTCTGGGCGTCGTTGGTGCCGTGCGCGAGGGAGACGAGACCGGCGGACGCGATCTGACCGGCGCGGTAGCCCTTGTCGGTCGTCTTCTTGTCGGCCTTCTTGTCGAGGCGGTACGTCAGACGGGCGGAGAGCATCGCGGCGATGCCGGCGACGAGCGGGGCGGCGACGGCCGGGATGAGCACCTTGGTGACGACGACGTCACCGTTGACACCGCTGAGGCCGATCGAGGCGATCGTCGCGCCGATGAGACCGCCCATGAGTGCGTGGGAGGAACTGGACGGCAGTCCGACCAGCCAGGTCACCAGGTTCCAGAGGATGGCGCCGACGAGCGCCGCGAGGATGACTTCCGGTTGGATGCCCTCCTCGTTGACGAGTCCCTTGGAGATCGTCTTGGCGACCTCCACCGACAGGAAAGCGCCGACCAGGTTCAGCACGGCGGACATGGCCACCGCCGTCTTGGGCTTGAGGGCACCGGTCGAGATGGTCGTCGCCATCGCGTTGGCGGTGTCGTGGAAACCGTTCGTGAAATCGAACACGAGAGCTGTCACGACCACAATCGCGAGCAGCAGCGTGATGTGTTCCATTTACCCAGGCAATCGTTTGACGTCAGTGGCTCGTCGAACGTAGGCAACCTGAGTGAACGGAAGGTGAACTGGGTCGGGCGCCGTGGTGTCTCTAAGCGGTGTCCGGAGGTTCCGCTTCCGCGTCCGCTCGTCCGAGTGTCCACGATGTGGTCGCCTGCGACCCCGGGTAATCCGGGCGTTCCCGGCATGCGCGCCACGCACGCCCCTTCCTCCGCACCCGCCCCGTATCACCCCATGGACACCAGGCGGCACGGTTCAGCCGCACGGAGGACCCGCCGAGGAGACGCACGTCACTCGAAGGAGGGCCCGCCCGGTGGCAGGGGACGGCCCCGCTGCCGACACTGGGAGCGTGCGCCCGGCTACAGCGACGGCAGCGGCCGTCACCACAGTGACAGTCCTCGGCGCGGCCGCGGTGGCGGCCGGCCGGTACGCCAGCGACGCCGCCCTCCGGGTGCCGTCAGGACGCCCCTTCCCCGGCGATCCGAGACTCACCGTGCATGCCACCGGACCCGGCCGGATCACCCTCACCCGCAGCCTGGCCTCCCTGCGCCCCGGCACGTACGGGATCGAGGCCACCGGCCTGCACGCGGTGATCGGCCCCGTCCTCGACCGGGTCCCGCACACCGCCGACACCGTGGTCCGCCGGCTCGAACGGGTCGAGCTCGGCACCCTCGGCCCCGGCGTCAAGGTCCGGCTGACCCCTCAGCTGCACTGCGGCACGCCCGAGACCGCCCTCGGCCTGCCCCACGAGGACGTCGACATCCCCGGCGAGCTCGGCCCCCTGCCCGCCTGGTACGTCCACGGGGCACGCGCCACCTGGGTGATCGCCCTGCACGGCCTCGGCACCACCCGCGAGCACCCGCTCAACCTGCTCCCCTTCCTCCACCGCCGCCAGGTCCCCGTGCTGATCCCCGCCTACCGCGGCGACGCCGGCGCGCCCGCCGCCCCCGACGGGCTCGCCCACCTCGGCGACTCCGAGTGGCGCGACGTCGACGCCGCCATCCGCTACGCGGTCCGCCGCGGCGCCGCGAACGTCGTCCTGCACGGCTGGGGCACCGGTGCGGCCATGGCCCTGCACGCCGCCGCCAGCTCCGGGATGCGCGACCGCGTCCGCGGCCTCGTCCTCGACTCCCCGGTCCTCGACTGGGAGGCCACCCTGCGCAACCTGGCCGCCGCGCGCCGGGTCCCCGCGCCGCTGCTCCCGCTCGCCGTCCGCGCCGCCCAGGGCAGGACCGGCCTCCACGGGGACCGCCTCCAGGAGGCCGCCGACCCCGACGCCCTGCGCGTCCCGGTCCTCCTCTTCCACGGCCCCGACGACGCCGTCGCCCCCGCGGACCGCTCCCGCCGCCTCTCCGAGCTCCGCCCCGACCTCGTCACCCTGACCACGGTCCGCGACGCCCCGCACGCGGCCATGTGGAACGCCGACCCGCTCCGCTACGAGGAAGCCCTCCGCCGCTTCCTCACCCCGCTCGTCTAGGGCCCGTCCACCCCGAGCCGCCGGACGGAGCCGGGGCCTCTCCGGCCTCCCCGCCCCCGAAGCCGGGGGCCGCGCGGCGGCGTTGCCGATTCCGATTGGGCTTTCGGGCCGTCAGCGGGAAGACTGCCCTCCGTGACGTCTCGAAAGCCCGATGAACACTTCGCGCGCAACTCCAGACTCCGACTCGTCCGTCCGGGGGCCCTCGCCACCGCACGAAAGGCCGTGACGGCGCGGCGCACCCGCCCCGCGCCGCGGCCGCCCGAGGGGACACCGCCCCGCGCGGAACTCGCCCGCCAGGCGCGGGCCGTGCTGGCCGACGCGGTACGGATCGCCCGCTGGGCCGCCGACGGGCGGCGGGCCGAGACGGCACCACCGGACAGCGAAAAGGCCGCCGCCGCCCTCCACCTGACCCCCGGACAGGTCCGGGCCGGCTGGGACCGGGCCCGGCTCGCCGGACTCGTCGAACTGCACGGCGACTTCGCCCGCCCCGGCTGGCGGCTGCACGCCTGGGACCGGGACGACTCCGCGGTGCTGCGCGGCTGGGTCGCCCTCTTCGACGCCTGGTCGCTCGTGCACCCGGCGCCCGAGGCCGTCGCGCCCGGCGCCGTGGCCGAGGTCGTCGAGGCCGTGCCCCAGGTCCTCTCGCTGCTCCAGCTGTCCGCCGGGCCCGTCACCGTGACCGGCCTGCTCGACCTGCTCGAGCAGCGCGTCCACGAACTCCGCGAGGAGCGCTGCGAGGTGCCTGAGCCCGGCGCCCCGGCCGAACCGGCCCCCGCGGCCGAGGGCCTGCCCGCACTCCTCGACTGGGCCCTGGAGGGCCTGGCCGCCGTCGGCGCGCTCACCCTCGGCGCGAGCGCCGACGGCCGCCACGCCACCCTCACCCCGCTCGGCAACTGGGCGGTCTGGGTCAAGCTGGAGCAGATCTGCGTGGCCGCCCAGAGCCCGGCCGGCAACATCGAGCAGTCCGCCGAGGACATGCTGCGCGGCTGCGCCCGGCTCACCCCAGGACCGGCCCGCGACGAGTACCGCGCCTGGCTCGCCGCCCGCACCCTCTCCAGCGCCGTCGCGGAGCTCCTCGCCGTCGCCCGCGGCGAGGACGCCCTGCTGCGCGGCCTCGCCTTCGAGGCCCTGCGGGTCGTCGGCGCGCCCGCCGAGTCCGAGGTCAGGGCCGCCCTCGCGGAGGCCTCGCTCCGTCCGTACGCGCTGCTCTGGCTCGCCGAGTACGAGGGCGCCGACCCGGACGAGGCGCCCGAGGTGCTGACCCGCGAGGAGGCGACCTGGCTGTGGGTGGACACCGCGGCCGCCGTCGCCGACCACGGCGAGAGCGCGCTACTCGTACGGCACCTCGACTCCGCCGTCCAGGGCACCGTCCCGGCCCTGCTCGACGAGGTCCGGGCCGTCGGCCACCCGCGCACCGTCCAGGTCCTGGTCGCCCTGGCCGCTGCCCACCCCGACCCGGCCCTGGCGAAGGCGGTCCGCAGGGCCGCCTTCCAGGTCCACACGGGCGGCGCCTGAGCCCGGGGCCCGGGCCGGGACGCCCGGACCGGGCCGGGTCGGCGGGGTCAGCCCGCGTCGGCGGGGTCGGCCCGCGTCGGCGTGGTCGGCCTGGACCAGCCGGCTCGGCGGGGGTCGGCCCGGATCGGCCCGTGACGCCGGCTCGGCGGGGGTCGGCCCGGATCAGCCCGTGACGCCGGGTCGGCGGGGTCGTCCCGGATCGGCCGGTCAGCCCGTGACGCCGGGTCGGCGGGTCGGCGGGGGTCGTCCCGGATCGGCCGGTCGGCCCGGATCAGCCCGTGACGCCCGGGGCGTACGTCCCGAAGCTCCAGATGTTGCCCTCGGCGTCGCGGGCGATGTAGTCCCGCGAGCCGTAGTCCTGGTCGGTCGGCGGCATCACGATCTCCGCGCCGGCCGCCACGGCCCGCTCGTGGTGTGCGTCCACGTCGGTCACGTGGACGTACACCCCGGTGGGTCCCGCGCCGGCCATCAGCTTGTCGAACTCGCTGCCCGTGCCCTTGCTGCCGAGCATCACCTTCCCGTTGCCGTACGAGAGCTCGGCGTGCGCCACCAGGCCGTCCTCGCCCTCGTACACGGCGTCCACGGTGAACCCGAACGCCTCCGTGAGCTGCCGGATCGCGGCCTTCGCGTCGTCGTACGTCAGCGCCGGACAGATGTCGGGTGCCTCGGCCATCCCGATCACTTCCTCTCGTGGGACCGGATCGTCCGTGTGAGCCGGGTCTCAGTCTGGCAGCCGGGACCGGCGACCCGGGGGAGGCGGCGGAAGGCTCACCGGAAGGTGTTGCACCGCGCCATGTCGCCCGTCCGGTAGCCCTCGTAGAACCACTGCCGGCGCTGCGCGGCCGAGCCGTGGGTCCAGTTCTCCGGGGTGACCCGGCCCTGGAAGCGCTCCTGGATCCGGTCGTCGCCCACCGCGGCCGCCGCGTCGAGGCCGTCGCGGATGTCCTCGTCCGTGAGGCGGGTGAGCAGCGGGCGGCCGGTCCTGTCGTCGGGCGTGGTCGTCGCGTGCCGCGCCCACACGCCCGCGTAGCAGTCGGCCTGGAGCTCCACCTTCACCGCGTTGGAGCCGGGACCGGTCCGCCCGTCCTGGGCGCGGGCCAGGGTGCCCATCAGGTTCTGCACGTGGTGCCCGTACTCGTGGGCCACCACGTACGCCTGGGCGAAGGGTCCGCCGGTCGAGCCGAACTTGGTGCGCAGCTCGTCGAAGAAGCCGAGGTCCAGATAGACCTGCCGGTCGCCGGGGCAGTAGAAGGGCCCGACCGCCGAGCTCGCCGTGCCGCAGGCGGTCGGCACCCGCTGGCTGAACATCACGGTCGGCGCGGTCCCGTACCGCCCGCCGCGCCGCGCGTACTCGGACCGCCAGTAGTCCTGCACGCTGTTGACGACCGCCACGATCCGGCAGTCCTCGCGGGTGTTGGCGTCCGAGCCCTTCTTGCAGGTCTGTGCCACCTGGGCGGCGGACGAGGAGGTGGCGGCCGGTTCGTCACCGCCGGAGGACAGGCCCAGCTGGTCCGGGCCGACTCCGAAGAGCACGCCCAGGACCAGGGCGATCAGCCCGATGATCCCGCCGCCGACCGTGGCCCTGCCGCCCGGGACCCGGCTGCCCCGGACGTCCCTGACCTCCGAGGTGTCCAGGTTGGCGTCGTCGTCGAACTGCATGGCCACCGCCCTCCACGTCTGTGCCGAGTATCGAGCAGCGCGGAGTGCTTCACCCCTTTTGTGTGGCATGCGTGGAAGGTGGGTGGATACAGGGATGCGTGTGGGTTACGTCACCTGTGATCTGTGGCCTAAAAGCAGTTGCAAGCGCCCGTTAGACTGGCCGCATGGCCATTCTCCCCGTGCATTAGCGGCGTCGAAGCCCTTTTCAGCCGTCTTTCCGCCGTTTCCCACCGCCCTGGAGTCTGTCCGTGATCACCGCTTCCGGCATCGAGCTGCGCGCCGGCGCCCGCGTCCTCATCGAGTCCGCTTCCTTCCGCGTCGCCAAGGGCGACCGCATCGGCCTCGTCGGCCGCAACGGAGCGGGCAAGACCACCCTCACCAAGTGCCTCGCGGGCGAGGGTCAGCCGGCCGGCGGCACCATCACCCGCTCCGGCGAGGTCGGCTACCTGCCGCAGGACCCGCGCACCGGCGACCTCGACGTGCTCGCCCGCGACCGCATCCTCTCCGCCCGCGGCCTCGACGTCCTCATCCGCAAGATGCGGCAGAACGAGGAGCGCATCGCGAACGGCAGCGGCGCGACCCGGGAGAAGGCCCTCAAGCAGTACGAGCGCCAGGAGACGGAGTTCCTCACCAAGGGCGGTTACGCGGCCGAGGCCGAGGCCTCCACCATCGCCGCCGCCCTCGGCCTGCCCGACCGGGTCCTCGGTCAGCCGCTGCACACCCTCTCCGGTGGTCAGCGCCGCCGGATCGAGCTCGCCCGCATCCTGTTCTCGGACGCCGACACCCTGCTCCTCGACGAGCCCACCAACCACCTCGACGCCGACTCGATCGTCTGGCTGCGCGACTACCTGAAGACGTACCGCGGCGGCTTCATCGTGATCTCCCACGACGTCGACCTCGTCGAGACCGTGGTCAACAAGGTCTTCTACCTCGACGCCAACCGCTCGACGATCGACGTCTACAACATGGGCTGGAAGCTCTACCAGCAGCAGCGCGAGGCCGACGAGAAGCGCCGCAGGCGCGAGCGCCAGAACGCCGAGAAGAAGGCCGCCGCGCTCAACTCGCAGGCCGACAAGATGCGCGCCAAGGCCACCAAGACCGTCGCCGCCCAGAACATGGCCAAGCGCGCCGAGCGGCTGCTCTCCGGCCTGGAGGCGGTCCGGGTCTCCGACAAGGTCGCCAAGCTGCGCTTCCCCGAGCCCGCGCCCTGCGGCAAGACCCCGCTCACCGCGGAGGGCCTGTCCAAGTCCTACGGGTCGCTCGAAATCTTCACCGATGTGAACCTCGCGATCGACAAGGGCTCGCGCGTGGTCATCCTCGGGCTCAACGGCGCCGGCAAGACCACCCTGCTCCGGCTCCTCGGCGGCGTCGAGAAGCCCGACACCGGAGAGGTCACCCCCGGCCACGGCCTCAAGCTCGGCTACTACGCCCAGGAGCACGAGACCCTCGACCCGGAGCGCACGGTCCTGGAGAACATGCGCTCCGCCGCGCCCGACCTCGACCTGGTCGAGGTCCGCAAGGTGCTCGGCTCCTTCCTCTTCTCCGGCGACGACGTCGACAAGCCGGCCGGGGTGCTCTCCGGCGGCGAGAAGACCCGGCTCGCGCTCGCGACCCTGGTCGTCTCCTCGGCGAACGTGCTGCTGCTCGACGAGCCCACGAACAACCTCGACCCGGCCAGCCGTGAGGAGATCCTCGGCGCGCTGCGCACGTACAAGGGCGCGGTCGTGCTCGTCACCCACGACGAGGGCGCCGTCGAGGCGCTCGACCCGGAGCGGATCATCCTGCTCCCGGACGGCGTCGAGGACCTGTGGGGCGCGGACTACGCCGACCTCGTGGCCCTGGCCTGATCCGGTCGGCGTGGTTCGGCGGTCCGGTTGATCATGCCGGGCTGGATCATTCGGCTCATGGGTGATCCTTCATCTGAGTGAGAGCATCTCGTACCCCCGGGGGGGGGGGGGCGGGGAGAAGAAAGCCGGGCACCCGCCCCCCCCCGCCCCCCCCCCAAGGGGGGGGCCTTGGGGTGCCACCGCGGGGGGGGGGCCAGCCCCGG
>NZ_JBHXTJ010000022.1:0-51082 GCF_042677525.1 Streptomyces sp. NPDC127114 | reverse complement strand
TGCGTGTGCTCTTTTTTTTTCTTCTTGTACCCCTCGCCCCGCCCGGGGGCGCCTGCGGCTAATTCTGCGGGGTGGCCGCCGGCCGCGCTCGTCCGCCGACGATGGCGCTGACCTGGGACTTCCCGGCGGAGGTGGCTCCCGAGCCGGTTCCGCAAGCTGCGGAACGATCAATTCCGGTCGTGTCGGTCGCTTCCGCCCGCGCCAAGCTGTCCGCACGGACCTTGTCGAATGGGTGGCCAGGACGTCCGGGAGGGGTGATCATGAGAAGTCCAGAGCGCACTTCCCATGAGGAGGCACGGGTGGCCGAGACTCTGAAGAAGGGCAGCCGGGTGACCGGCGCCGCGCGCGACAAGCTCGCGGCAGACCTGAAGAAGAAGTACGACTCCGGTGCGAGCATCCGGGCGCTGGCCGAGGAAACCGGCCGCTCCTACGGATTCGTCCACCGGATGCTCAGCGAGTCCGGAGTCACGCTGCGCGGACGCGGCGGAGCGACACGGGGCAAGAAGGCGGCCTCGGCCTGACATCGGGGCGGCTTGGTCGGTCCACCGGGTCTTTCGGTGGCCACCCGGTCGACCATGCGGTCGACCGGGTGGTTACTGTGCAGTCACTTAGCATCTGACGCACCAGTGCTGCAGTGCTGCACCGTAACCGGGAGGCGCCCCATGACTACGCTCGACGACTCCGAGCACGGAGAGATCGTTTTCGACAAGGACGGTGTACGGCTCACCGTCGAGGACGCCGTTGCCACGGTGACCCTGACCAACCCGGCGAAGCGCAACGCCCAGTCTCCCGCTCTGTGGCGGGCGTTGACGGAGGCCGGCCGGTCACTGCCGGGCAGCGTGCGGATCGTGGTCCTGCGCGGTGAGGGCAAGTCCTTCTCCGCCGGGCTCGACCGGCAGGCGTTCACGCCCGAGGGCTTCGACGGAGAGCCGTCCTTCCTGGAGATGGCGCACGGGCCCGACGCGGAGCTCGACGCGCTCATCGCCGAGTACCAGGAGGCTTTCACCTGGTGGCGCCGCAGCGACATCGTGTCGATCGCGGCCGTCCAGGGACACGCCATCGGCGCCGGCTTCCAGCTGGCCCTGGCCTGCGACCTGCGGGTCGTCGCCGACGACGTGCAGTTCGCCATGCGCGAGACCAGCCTGGGCCTCGTGCCGGACCTCACCGGCACGCACCCGCTCGTCTCCCTCGTCGGCTACGCCCGCGCCCTGGAGATCTGCGCGACCGGCCGCTTCGTGCACGCCGACGAGGCCGAGCGCATCGGCCTCGCCAACCTCGCCGTGCCCGCGGCCGAACTCGACGGCGCCGTACGGGACCTGAGCACCGCGCTGCTCGCCGCGCCGCGCTCCGCCGTCATCGAGACCAAGGCGCTGCTCCAGGGCGTCTCCGGCCGCTCGTACGAGGAGCAGCGCGTCGCCGAGCGCGCCGCCCAGGCCCGCCGGCTGCGCGACCTGGCGGGCCTCGGCGACTGAGGACCGGCCCCCGGCCCCGGCCGTAAGCGGTCGGCAGCCGGCCGTACGAGTCGTGCCTCCGGCCGTAAGCGGTCGGCAGCCAGCCGTACGCGACGTGCCTCCGGCCGTAAGTGGCCGTACGCGACCTGCCTCCGGCCGTACGAGACCGGCCGCCGGCGTATGAGGCCGCGCCTCACCGCACCTCCGACACCACCACCGTGACCGTCGTCGCCTCCGGGGCGGCGGCGGTCACGGCCGTACGGAGGGCCCGGGCCACGTCGAGCGCCCGTCGACCCGCCGTCACCGCCACCTCGACGCGCACTCCCCTGTCCGTCCGCGTGACCGGGCCGCCGAACGTGTCGGTCAGGCCGGCCACGCCCGGCACCGCGAGGGCCGCGAGCGCGGCGGGATCGTCGGGAGCGGGCGGCGAGATTCCCCCGGGCGGCCCAGCGGGGGCGGGGAATTCCGGAAGTGTTTCCAGGACATCCGTCACCCGTAGGTCCACCTCCGCCACCGAAAGGCCCAACGCGCCCTCCGCCGTCTCGAGCAGCGCGGCCCGCACCCGGTCCGCGAGCTCCGGCAGCGGGTGGCCCGCCAAGGCCGCGAATTCCAGCGTGATGCGCAGCGGGGCGGGCGGCAGCCCGCTCGGGGGCACGGGGAAGGGCGCGGCGCCGCCCTCCGGGGCTCGGCTCTCCGCGAGCCGGAAGCGCGGGCGCTCCGGCACCACGCCTCGTACCCCTCGGGCCGCCGCCGTCAGCGCCGTCCCTGCCGTCCGCTCCGCGATCCACGCGCCGTCCGCCGCCTCGCCGAGCGGCAACAACCGGTCCGTCATCATTGCTCCAGCCTGCCGCATTCCCGGCGCAAGACGGGGCAAGCGACCTTAGTGTGGGTCGAACAAGGGCAAAAGCCTCACGGAAGGACGGATGGCGATGGCTGACAGCGCGCAGTCCGACCAGCAGAACCCGGTGACGAAGCGCGGCGGCGGCGATCCCGCGTCCCGGGGCCGTACCACGATCGCCGACGGCGTCGTCGAGAAGATCGCGGGCATGGCCGCCCGCGACGTCGTCGGCGTCCACGCCATGGGCAGCGGTCTCTCCCGCACCCTGGGTGCGGTCCGCGAGCGCGTCCCCGGCGGTGGCGGTGCGAAATCCGGTGTCACCAGGGGCGTCAAGGCCGAGGTCGGCGAGGTGCAGACCGCGCTCGACCTGGAGATCGTCGTCGACTACGGAGTCTCCATCTCCGAGGTCGCCGGGGCGGTCCGCGAGAACGTCATCGCCGCCGTCGAGCGGATGACCGGCCTCGAGGTCGTCGAGGTCAACATCGCGGTCAGCGACGTCAAGCTGCCGGACGAAGAGGAAGAAGAGCCGGAGTCGCGGCTCCAGTAGCTGCTGACCGGCCGGCGGAAAGGGCTCAACATGAGCATGGCGGTGGTCGGCCTCCTGGCCGGCATGGCGCTCGGCTTCGCCGGGTACTTCGGCGGCTTCGGCGCCTTCCTGCTGATCGCGGCGCTGGGCGCGGTCGGCTTCGTCGTCGGGCGGTTCCTCGACGGCGACCTCGAACCCGGCGACCTGTTCCGGGGCCGCGAGCGCGGCGACCGGCGGCGGTGACCCAGGTGCCTGAGCTGGTGGCACAACGCGAGGAGCGGATCGGTCCGGCCGCCCGGGGAGCGACGACGATCGCCGACCGGGTGGTCGCCAAGATCGCGGCCCGGGCGGCCCGCGAGGCACTGGACGCCGTCCCGAAGGACGGCCACCCGCCACAGGCGTCGGTGGTCGTCCACCGGGACGTCGCCCGGGTGTCGGTCAGCGTCGAGCTGGACTATCCGGCCGACATCGGCCGCCAGTGCGGCGCGGTGCGCGGCCGGGTCCGGCACCGGGTGGAGACCCTGGCCGGCATCGAGGTCCACGAGGTCGCCGTCCACGTCGAACGCCTGCATTCGGCGCACACGGCACACGACCGGAAGCGGGGACGTTTGAAATGACCACCCAGCCCGAGACGGGAACCCCACCCGAACCTGATCCGGTGCCCGTGCTCGCGAAGGACGAGCCCGCCGAGGCCCCGGGCACGCCCGTGCGCCGTTTCTGGGCCGTGCGGCGGATCCCCGCCGCGATCCTTGCCGTCGTCGTCCTCGGCGGCGCCGGACTGCTGCTGTACGACGTGGCCGCCGTACGGGCCGAGCACAGCGCCATGGCCTGGCGCCGCTCCCTCGCCGACGGCCTCGCCACCCGGCCGCTCGACGACGTCTGGGTGCTCCTCGGAGCGGCGGTCGCGGCCGTGCTCGGGATCTGGCTGCTGGTCCTGGCGCTCACGCCGGGACTGCGGGCCGTGCTGCCCATGCGGCGCGAGCACGCCGACGTCCGCGCCGGGCTCGACCGCGAGGCCGCCGGGCTCGCGCTGCGCGACCGCGCCATGGAGGTGTCCGGCGTCCAGTCGGTCAAGGTCAGGACCGGCCGGGCCAAGGTGAGGGTCCGGGCCGTCTCCCACTTCCGCGAACTCGACGAGGTCCGCGCCGACCTGGAGACCGTCCTCGCCGGCGGCATCGACGAACTGGGGCTCGCGCACCCGCCGGCCCTGACCGTACGGGTGGCCCGGCCGCCCAGGAAGGGGTGACGCGGTGACCCGGGTGCTCCGGCGCGTCAACCGGATCGTGCTGGCCCTCGCCGGACTGCTGCTGCTCGTCGTCGGCGGCGCGGTGCTCGCGGCCGGCCTCGACCTGTCCGTACCGTCCTGGTGGCCCTGGTCGGGCCCCGACGACGTGCTGCTGACCCGTTCCCAGCGGCAGCACTGGCGCGACGAGAGCTGGTGGTGGCCGGTCGTCATCGCCGTGCTCGGACTCGTCGTGCTGCTCGCCCTGTGGTGGCTGATCGCCCAGTTCCGGCGGGCCCGGCTCCGCGAGGTCCTGGTCGACAGCGGCGACGGCGAGGAGGCCGTGGTGCGCGGCCGGGCCCTGGAGGGCGTCCTGGAGGCCGACGCGGCGGCCCAGGAGGGCGTGGCCCGGGCCCGCGTCGCGCTCACCGGCCGCCGCACCGCGCCGCGGACCCGCGTCGCCCTGCAGCTGGAGCCCTATGCCTCCCCGGCCGACGCCCTGACCACGCTGTCGGCCCAGGCCCTCGGCAACGCCCGTACGTCCGCCGGTCTGTCCGCCCTGCCCACCGAGGCCCGGCTGCGTGCCGTCAAGCACCGCGCCCGCCGCGTGACCTAGGCCGTTTCCTCCGGCCTTGATCCGCAAGAGACGCCCCGCCCCAGGTCAGAAGCCGCTGCGCGCGCCGCCGTCCACCGGGAGCATCACGCCCGTGAGGTAGGAGGCGGCGGGGGACAGCAGGAACGCGGCCGTGCGGCCGAACTCCTCCGGGGTGCCGTAGCGGCGCAGCGGGATCGCCGCCTCGTTCGCCGCGCGGGAGGCGTCCGCGTCGCCCGACAGGGCGTCGAGCTGGCGCACCCGGTCCGTGTCGATCCGGCTCGGCAGCAGGCCCACGACCCGGACGCCGCGCGGCCCCAGGTCGTTGGCGAGGGACTTGGCGAAGCCGGCCAGGCCCGGCCGCAGGCCGTTGGAGATGGTCAGGCCCGGGATCGGCTCGTGCACCGAACCGGACAGCACGAAGCCGATGACACCGCCCTCCGGCAGTGCCTCGGCCGCCGCCCTGGCCAGCCGCACCGCACCCAGGAAGACCGTGTCGAAGGCGGTCGCCCACTCCTCGTCGGTGTTGTCGGCGGCGAAGCCCGGCGCCGGACCGCCCACGCTGATCAGGATGCCGTCGAAGCCGCCGAACCGGGACCGGGCCTCCGCGATCAGCCGGGCAGGCGCCCCGGGGTCGGCGTTGTCGGCGGCGACGCCCGCCGCGTACGGGCCGAGCGCGGCCGCCGCCTCGGCGACCGTCTTCTCCTCGCGCCCGGTGAGCAGCACCTTCGCGCCCTCCGCGAGCAGCGCCTCCGCCGAGGCCCGGCCGAGCCCACGGGTCGCGCCGGTCACCACGTACACACGGTCCTTCAGTCCAAGATCCATGGGCCTATCCTGCCGCGTCGCCGTCCTCGGCGGCCAGCGCGAGCGCGGTGCCCACGAGCCCGATGTGGCTGAAGGCCTGCGGGAAGTTCCCCAGCTGGCGGCCCGTCACCGGGTCGTACTCCTCGGCCAGCAGGCCCACGTCGCTGCACAGCCCGGCGAGGCGCTCGAACAGCTCGCGCGCCTCCTCCACCCGGCCGGTCAGCCGCAGCGCGTCCGCCAGCCAGAACGAGCACACCAGGAACGTGCCCTCGTGCCCCGGCAGTCCGTCGACGGAGACGCCCTCCGTCGAGTAGCGGCGCAGGAAGCCGCCGTGCATCAGCTCGGCCCGCACCGCGTCGATCGTCCCCTTCACCCACGGGTCGTCCGGCGGCAGGAAGCCCACCAGCGGGATCAGCAGCGTCGCCGCGTCCAGCTCGCGCGAGCCGTACGCCTGCGTGAAGGTGTTCCGGTCCGGGTCGTAGCCCTTCGCGCACACCTCCGCGTGGATCTCGTCCCGCATCGCCCGCCAGCGCGCCGCGTCGCCCGGCAGCGAGGGATCCTCCTCGAGGGTGCGTACCGCCCGGTCCGCCGCCACCCAGGCCATCACCTTGGAGTGCACGAAGTGCCGGCGCGGCCCGCGCACCTCCCACAGTCCCTCGTCGGGCTCCCGCCAGGTCGACTCCAGGAAGCCCAGCAGGCTCAGCTGGAGGTTCCAGGCGTGCCGCTCCGGCGGGATCCCGGCCTTCCGCGCCCGGAACAGCGAGTCCATGACCTCGCCGTAGACGTCGAGCTGAAGCTGCTCCACGGCCGCGTTCCCGATCCGTACGGGTGCCGAGTCCGCGTAGCCGCGCAGCCAGGGCAGCGTCGTCTCGGGCAGCCGGCGCTCTCCGGCGGGCCCGTACATGATCTGGAGATCGGCCGGGTCGCCGGCCACCGCGCGCAGCAGCCAGTCGCGCCAGGCCGCCGCCTCCTCGACGTAGCCGGCGGACAGCAGCGCGCCGAGCGTCAGTGAGGAGTCGCGCAGCCAGCAGGCCCGGTAGTCCCAGTTGCGGACGCCGCCGAGCTCCTCCGGCAGGGAGGTGGTGGGCGCGGCGACGATGCCGCCGGTCGGTGCGTAGGTGAGCGCCTTCAGGGTGATCAGGGAGCGGACGACGGTCTCCCGGTAGGGGCCCGTGTACGTGCAGCGGGCGGCCCACTCGCGCCAGTCGGCGAGCGAGTGCTCCAGGGCCTCGAACGGGTCGACGAGCTCCGGCCGGGGTTCGTGGGAGGGGTGCCAGGTCAGGACGAACGCCACCTGCTCGCCCGCCCGGACGGTGAACGAGGAGCAGGTCGCGTACTGCTGGCCCCAGGTCTTCACCGGTGGCTCGCTGCGCAGCCACACCGAGTCGGGACCGGCGACGGCCACCCGGTGGCCGTCGGCCCGGCGCACCCACGGCACGATCGAGCCGTAGTCGAAGCGCAGCCGCAGCACGGCGCTCATCTCGACGGTCCCGCCGAGGCCCTCGACGATCCGGACGACGTCGGGCGCCTTGTCCCGCTGCGGCATGAAGTCGACGACCTTGACCGTGCCGGTGCGGGTCTCCCAGACGGTCTCCAGGACCAGGCTGTCCTCGGCGTACCGGCGGCTCGAACAGGTCGTGGCGCCCTTGGGCGCGAGCCGCCAGTGGCCGTTGTTCTCGTCGCCGAGGAGGGCGGCGAAGCAGGCGGCGGAGTCGAAGCGGGGGAGACACAGCCAGTCGATCGACCCGTCGCGGCCGACGAGCGCGGCGGTCTGGAGATCGCCGATGAGGGCGTAGTCGTCGATACGTTGCGTCACGCTTTGGGCTGTTCCCGGAAGCGGCGAGGGTCAATCAGCCCGGGCTCCCGCCGCGCGGGGCCGGCGCGGTTCTCAGGCCGTCGCCCCGGCGGGCTCGGGCGTCCCTTCCGCCTCGTCCGCCGCGCGGGCCGCCGCCTCCCGGTCGCGCTTCTCGCGGCGGACCAGGATCACCCAGCCGACCGGGACGCCGGCGGTGAACAGCCACCACTGGATCGCGTACGCCATGTGCGCGCCGATCGAGTCGTGGTCGGGGTCGGGGATCTGCTCTGGGGTGTCGCCGGCCGGCTTCGGAGCGGTCTGCTCGATGTAGCCGCCGACCACGCTCCGGCCGAGCAGCGCCGCCTGCTGCCTGCTGTCGATCAGCATGACCTGACGGTCCGGCAGGCCCTTCAGGTCCTTGATGCCGCTGGCGCCGGTGGTCTCGTCCGCCATCAGCCGGCCCGTGACGGTGACCTCGCCCTTCGGCGCGGGCGGCACCTCCGGGTAGGCGCGCTGGTCGTCCGCGGCCGGGATCCAGCCGCGGTTGACCATGACCACCTTGCCGTCCTTCAGGACCAGCGGGGTCAGGACGTGGAAGCCGACCCGCTCGTCCGCCGAGACGCGGCGGCGCACGACGACCTCGTGCGCGGTGTCGAAGGTGCCGGTGGCGGTCACGTGCCGCCAGTAGTCGGGGCGCGGGACGGTGTGCCCGGGCGAGGTGAGCTTCTCGACGGGGACGGGCTCGGCCGCGAGGTTGTCCGCGATCAGGGTGTTCTGGGCGACCCGGCGCTCGTGCCGGTGGAACTGCCAGAAGCCCAGCTCGATCATCACGGGGATGAGGACGAGGGCCACGAGGGTGAGGATCACCCACTGCCGGGACAACAGGAAGCGGTACACGCCGTCGACGGTACATCCCCGTGGATGGCCTCCTCGCGGCGGGTGCCGGAGGGGCCATCCCGCGGTCACACCTTGTCGACGATGCCCACCCTCCCCTCCGCGCGGGCGCAGTGGCCGCCGCAGTACCAGCTGCCCTGGACCTCGACGCCCTGGCCGATGATCTGGACCCGGCAGTGCTCGCAGATGGGCGCCATGCGGTGGATGGCGCAGGCGAAGCAGTCGAAGACGTGCACCGCGCCCTGCGCGTGCACCTCGAAGGACATGCCGTAATCGTTTCCGCAGACCTCACAACGTGCCATGCGCCACAGGGTGGGGCCACGGGCGGGCGAAGGCCGGGCGGCGCGCCCGGCCCGCGCCGGCCCGTCACTCGTCTGCCGTCGTCACTCGTCTGCCGGGGCCACGTCGCGCAGCAGCTGGGTGAAGGCCGCCTCGTCGACGACCGGCGTGCCGTACGACTTCGCCTTCAGGGTCTTGCCGGTGGCCGAGTCCGGATCGTTGGTGACGAGGAGGCTGGTGAGCCGCGACACACTGCTCGCCACGTGCAGGCCCGCCTCGACGGCCCGGTCCTCCAGGAGTTCGCGGTCGATCGAGGTGTCGCCCGAAAACGCCACCCGCATGCCCTGCTTGAGCGGTTTGTCCGACTCGTAACGTCCGGGGTTCGGATACGGGCACGGCGGCCGCTTCCGCGAGGGCCGCCAGGTGTTCGCCCGGTACGAGGCCTGGTACCCGATCCGCGGCCGCTCCGGGGCCGGCGCCCACTCGGTCAGCGGCCGGCACTCGAGCAGCGGCAGCCGCACGTTCCGCTCGGCGGCGGCGTGCAGGCTCGGCCGGAACGCCTCCGCGAGCACCCGGGCGTCGTCGAGCGCGTTGTGCGCCCGCTGCTGCACCACGCCGAAGTGCGCGGCCAGCGACTCCAGCTTGTGGTTCGGCAGCGGCAGCGACAGCTCCTTGGACAGGGCGATGGTGCACAGCCGCTGCCGCACGGGCGCGGCGCTCTCCGCCCGCGCGTACTCGCGGGCGATCATCTGCCAGTCGAACATCGCGTTGTGCGCGACGAGCACCCGGCCGTCCAGCCGCGCCGAGAACTCCTCGGCGATCTCGGGGAAGAGCGGCGCGCCTTCGAGGACGTCGCTGGTGAGTCCGTGGATCCACACCGGCCCCGGGTCGCGCTCGGGGTTGACCAGCGTGTACCAGTGGTCCTCCACGTTCCCCTGGGCGTCCAGCCGGTAGACGGCAGCCGACACTATCCGGTCGTCGCGGGCGAGGCCGGTGGTCTCCACGTCGACGACCGCGTACCCCTGTGGGTACGCGGCCGGCCAGGTCGCTGCTGTCGTACGGTCGTCGAGCATGGTCACTGAGAATACGGCCCGCGACCGACAGCGCCGCCCCCGGTGTCCGGTTTCATGGCCGGATCCGGTCGGTCCCGCTCCGCAGAAGACCCGTCACCAGCGCCCGTACCGCCACCGGGAACAGGCGCTCGGTGTCGACCGGGGCCGCGAGCGCGCGGGCGAGGGCCGGGTCGTCCGGCCCGTCGGTGCCGGCGGCGGTCTCCGCCGCCCACAGCTCCGTCTCGGCGGGCGACTGGGCGGGGGAGCGCTCGCGGTTGCGCTCGACCAGGACGTGGCCGACGACCTGGAACTGGACCGCGCGGACCAGTTCGGCGGCCCGGGCGCCGCGCAGTCCGGCCGCGTGGGCCTCGTGCACCAGGGCGCGCTGGGCGGGCAGGAACATGCGCTCCGTCAGCCCGCGTTCGTGGACCAGCGCGACCAGGTGCGGGCGCTCGCGCAGCGCGCGGCGCAGCAGGACGGCCACCGAGACGATCCGCTCGGCCGGGTCGGTGCCGTGCGGGCGGAGGGTGCCGAGATCGGCGACGGTGCGTTCGACGAGGGCGTCGAGCAGCGACTCGCGGTTGCCGACGTGCCAGTAGATCGAGGTGACGGCGGTGCCGAGCTCGGCGGCGAGGCGGCGCATCGTGAGGGCGGCCGGGCCGTGCTCCCTGACCAGGGCGGCGGCCGCGTCCAGGACCTCGTCGCGGGTCAGCGCGCTGCGTGCCATCGGTTGTGGTCCCCCAACTCTCCTGTGTGCACGGGCCTTTACCCTTCCGGGACCCCGGTGTAACTGTGTTACAGGCCGATGCCTTCCCGAAGGGTGGTACGTCATGGCACGAGTACGGTACGGGGCGCGCACCGAGGCGGAGATCGCCGCGACCCGTGCACGGAGCGCCGGGCTTCCCGACATCTGGTCCACCGGGGTCGTCGCCGTCTGGGAGACCGACCCGGACGTCGTGGCGGCCGTGCTGCCGCCGCCGCTCAAACCCACCGGACGCCCGCTCGTCCGGGTCAGCATCAGCAAGGTCGACCTGCCCGGCTATCCGCTCGGCGCGGGCTCCGTCGCCGTCGCCGCCGCCCACGGCGACCAGGAGGGCTGGTATCCGCTGGTCATGCCGATGACCCACGAGCGCGCCCTCACCGGCGGGCGTGAGGTCTTCGGCGAGCCGAAGAAGCTCGGCGAGGTCCTCGTCGAACGCGACGGCCTGGTGGTCCGCGCCTCGCTCGCCCGGCACGGCATCGCCTTCGTCGAGGTGCGCGGCGCGGTCTCCGGCGAACTGCCGCCGCCCGAGCCCGCCGAGAAGACCGACTTCTACTTCAAGTTCCTGCCCGCCGTGGACGGTTCCGGCTTCGACGGCGACCCCGTTCTCGTCCACTGCGTGCGCAACGAGAAGGTGCGGAAACTGGAGAGGGTCACCGGCGACGTCGTGCTGCGCGAGTCGATGTACGACCCGGTCGCCGACCTCGCGGTGCGCCGGCTCGTCGAGATCACCATCGGCGAGAAGACCACCGACCAGAAGGGCCGGGTCGTCGAACGCGTCAGCGCCCAGGACCTCCTGCCCTACCTCCACCAGCGCTACGACGACCCGCGGCAGGCGCTCGACGCGCCGCCGGAAGGGAGCGCCGGCTGATGGAACTCCGCGAGGGACAGGTGGCCGTCGTCACCGGCGCGGCGAGCGGCATCGGTCTCGCCATGGCCCGCCGCTTCGCCGCCGAGGGCCTCGCGGTGGTCCTCGGCGACGTCGAGGAGGCGCCGCTCGCCAGGGCCGCCGAGGAGCTGATGGAGGAAGGGGCGCAGATCCTCGCCCGCACCGTCGACGTCAGCGAGCCCGACTCCGTACGCGCCTTCGCCGACGCCGCGTACGAGACCTTCGGCGCCGTCCACGTGCTGTGCAACAACGCGGGCGTCGGCTCCGGCGCCGAGGGCCGCATGTGGGAGCACGAGCCGAACGACTGGAAGTGGGCCTTCGCCGTCAACGTGTGGGGCGTCTTCCACGGCATCCAGGCCTTCGTACCGCGCATGCTCGCCGGCGGCGAGCCGGGCCACGTCGTCAACACCTCCTCCGGCGACGGCGGCATCGCCCCGCTGCCCACGGCCTCCGTCTACGCCGTCACCAAGTCCGCCGTCGTCACCATGACCGAGTCGCTCTACGCGCACCTGAAGGCCGAACGGGCCCGCGTCGGCGCCTCGGTCCTCTTCCCCGGCCCGCACATGCTGCGCACCGGCCTGTGGGAGTCGCACCGCAACCGGCCCGCGCGCTTCGCCAAGGAGCGCCCGCGCAGGACCCCGTACCGCAGCCTCGACCAGTGGGAGGCGGCGATGAAGGAGGCCGGGCACGAGGTCGCCTTCACGCCGGTCGAGGAGGTCGCCGGGCACGTCGTCGACGGGATCAGGGCGGACCGGTTCTGGATGCTGCCGGCGAGCGAGCACAGCGACCGGCAGATCAGGGCGCGTTCGCAGTCGATGCTCGACCGCGCCAACCCGTCCTACCTGGAGAGCTTCATCCTCGACTGACTGTGCCGTCCGTCGGCCGGGGATCTCCGGCCGGGGACCCGGGGGTCGTCCCCCGGAAAGGCACAGCATCCTCGACTGACCGGCCTGAGGGGGCTGCACGATGAGCTACGAGGATCCGTATCTGATCATCTCGTCCGACTGCCACGCCGGGCTTCCCACCGAGGAGTACCGGCCCTATCTCGACTCCCGCTTCCACCGCGACTTCGACGAGTTCCTCGCCGGCCGGGACGCCCGCCGTGAGGCCATGACCCGGCTCGGGGTGCGCAACGAGGCCTTCGCGGACAAGTGGTTCCACGACAACGAGGAAGGGCTGCGGGGCGGCTGGGACGCCGCGCAGCGCATCAAGGAACTCGACGGCGACGGCGTGGCCGCGGAGGTCGTCTTCCCCGACGCGGACGCCGTCGACAGCCGGACCGCCGCGCCCTTCGGCGTCGGCCTCGGCCTCTCCGGCGACCAGGACCCGGAGCTCGGCATGGCGGGCGCGCAGGCGCACAACCGCTGGCTCGCCGAGTTCGTGTCCCGGCATCCCGAGCGGCACTGCGGCGTCGCCCTGCTCCCGGTCACCGCCGAACCGGCCGTCGTCGTCGCCGAGATCCACCGGGCCAGGGAGTCCGGGCTCGGCGCGCTGATGATCCCCTCCATGTGGGTGGACAAGGCGCCCTACCACGACCGGCGTTACGACCCGGTGTGGGCCGCCGCGGCCGAGACCGGCATGCCGCTGGTCACCCACTCGGGAGCGGCGCCGCGCGAGGAGTACGGCGACCACCTCGGCATCTACGTCTCCGAAGTCACCTGGTGGCCGGCCCGGCCACTGTGGTTCCTGCTCTGGTCCGGCGTCTTCGAACGCCACCCCGGGCTGCGCTTCGGCGTCGCCGAGTCCGGCTGCTGGTGGCTGCCGAACCTGCTGTGGTTCATGGACCGGCTCTACCTGGGCGCGCACGGCGGCAAGAAGCTGTCGCCGTTCGCCGAGCTGAAGCGCCCGCCGAGCGAGTACCTCGACCGGCAGGTCTTCGTCTGCGCCACCAACACCAAGCGGCGCGAGCTCGCCCAGCGCTACGAGATCGGCGTCGACAACATCCTGTGGGGCTCCGACTTCCCGCACCCCGAGGGCACCTGGCCCAGCACGCGCGCCTGGCTGCGGAACACCTTCCACGACATCCCGGTGGCGGAGACCCGGCGGATCCTCGGCCTGGCCGCCGCCGAGGTCTTCGGCTTCGACCTCGCGAAGCTGGATCCGATCGCCCGGCGCATCGGCCCCACCCCCGCCGAACTCGGCCAGAGCGCCGACCAGTCCGCCGTCGAGGCGTCCTGGGCCCGGTCCCGCGAGGCCGGCCGGCACTGGCTCACCGACCAGGACTTCCCGACGATCGGGGTTTCGTCATGACCGACCGCTACACCGTCATCTCCGCCGACTGCCACGCCGGCGCGGACCTGCTCGACTACAAGCCCTACCTGGCGAAGAAGCACCACGACGACTTCGACGCCTGGGCGGCGACCTACGTCAACCCGTACGAGGACCTGCTCGCCGACACCGCCGACCGCAACTGGAACTCGCAGCGCAGGCTGCGCGAACTGGAGGCGGACGGCATCGTCGCCGAGGTCGTCTTCCCCAACACCATCCCGCCGTTCTTCCCCAAGGCCTCGCTGATGGCCCAGCCGCCGAGCCGGGCCGACTTCGAGCAGCGCTGGGCCGGCCTCCAGGCGCACAACCGCTGGCTCGCCGACTTCTGCGCGGACGCGCCGGGGCGGCGGGCGGGCGTGGCGCAGATCCTCCTCAACGACGTGGACGCGGCGGTCGCCGAGATCCGCCGGACCCGCGAGGCCGGGCTCACCGGCGGCATCATGCTCCCCGGCGCGCCGCCCGGCTCGCCCGTGCCGGAGCTGCACTCGCGGGCGTACGACCCGATCTGGGCGGTCTGCGCGGAGCTCGACGTCCCGGTCAACCACCACGGCGGCTCCGCGTCGCCGCCGCTCGGCGACGAACCCGCCGCGCGGGCGGTGTTCATGGTGGAGACCACCTGGTTCTCCCACCGTGCCCTGTGGCACCTGATCTTCGGCGGGGCCTTCCGCCGCCACCCGGACCTGAAGCTGGTCCTGACCGAGCAGGGCTCCGGCTGGATCCCGGGCGTGCTCGACATGCTGGACTACTACCACGGACGCCTCGTCGCGGCCTCGGCCAAGGCCTCCACCGCGGAGTCCAGGTTCGGCGCCGGGCTCGCCGAGTCCATGGGCAAGGGGCCCAGCGAGGTGTGGCGGGACAACTGCTTCGTCGGCGCGAGCTTCATGCGCCCGCACGAGGTGCCGCTGCGCGAGCGGATCGGCCTCGACAAGATCATGTGGGGCAGCGACTACCCGCACGACGAGGGCACCACCCCGTACTCCCGCGAGGGCCTGCGCATCGCCTACGCGGGGCTGCCACGCGAGGAGGTCGCCGCCATGGTCGGCGGCAACGCGGCCCGCGTCTACGGCTTCGACCTCGCCCTGCTCGACGGCCTGGCCGCCGTCCACGGCCCGTCCGTCGAGGAGATCGCCCGGCCGCTGGAGCGGGTCCCCGAAGGCGCGACCAGCCCCGCCTTCGCCCCGGGCGGGTCGGTCCGCGTCTGGTGACGCACCGGGTGCGACCCTCCAGAGGTGACTGAAGCCCCCGCACACGACGAGGCCCCCGGCCTCGGCTCCCGGCTCAACTGGCTCCGGGCCGCCGTGCTCGGAGCCAACGACGGAGTCGTCTCCACCGCGGGCCTCGTCGTCGGCGTGGCAGGCGCGACCGAGTCCCGGGCCGCCCTGCTCACCGCGGGCCTCGCCGGGCTGCTGGCCGGCTCCATGTCCATGGCGGCGGGGGAGTACGTCTCCGTCTCCACCCAGCGCGACTCCGAGAAGGCCGCGCTCGCCCAGGAACGCCGCGAGCTGCGCGAGCAGCCCGAGGTCGAACTCGCCGAACTCACCGAGATCCTCGCCCACCGCGGCCTGTCCCCGGACGTCGCCCGCGAGGCCGCCGAGCAGCTCACCGAACGCGACGCCCTGCGCGCCCACGCCCGCGTCGAACTGGGCATCGACCCCGACGAACTCACCAACCCCTGGCACGCGGCCGGCGCCAGCTTCCTCGCGTTCACCGCCGGCGCGCTCCTCCCGCTCCTGGCGATCGTGCTGCCCCCGGCCGCCCACCGCCTCTGGATCACGGTCCTCTCCGTCCTGGCCGCCCTGACCCTCACCGGCTGGTGCTCCGCCCGCCTCGGCGCCGCCCCCACCACCCCCGCCGTCCTCCGCAACGCCTGCGGCGGCGCCCTGGCGATGGCGGTGACGTACGCGGCGGGCTCGCTGCTGGGGGCGGCGGGGGTCTAGGACCTGTCCGGCTGCCCCCGCCCGGTTTCTGGGTCATGCTGGCCACGTCGCGGCGCAGTGCCCCGCCGGCCGGCGGAGCGCTCCGTGCGATGTACGGTGAACGTCGTACAAACAGCTGAGCCAGCGAGGACCCATGCGCGCCACCACCATCCACGCCCCCTTCGACATGCGCGTGGAGGACGTGCCCGACCCCGTGGTCCAGGAGGCCACGGACGTCGTCGTCCGCGTCGTACGCGCCTGCATCTGCGGCAGTGACCTGTGGGCCTACCGCGGCGAGTCCGCCCGGAAGCCCGGACAGCGGATCGGCCACGAGTTCCTCGGGATCGTGGAGGAGGCGGGCGCGGACGTCCGCGGCTTCGCCAAGGGCGACCTCGTCGTCGCGCCCTTCGTCTGGTCCGACGGCACCTGCGACTACTGCGCCGAGGGCCTGCAGACCTCCTGCCCGAACGGCGGCTTCTGGGGCTCCGTCGGCTCCGACGGCGGCCAGGGCGAGGCCGTACGGGTCCCCTTCGCCGACGGCACCCTCGTCAAGCTGCCCGCCGACGCCGCCTCCGACGACCACCTGCTCACCGCGCTGCTCGCGCTCTCCGACGTCATGGGCACCGGCCACCACGCCGCCCTCGGCGCCGGCGTGCGCGAGGGCGTCACCGTCGCCGTCGTCGGTGACGGCGCGGTCGGCCTGTGCGGCGTCCTCGCCGCCAGGCGGCTCGGCGCCGAGCGGATCATCGCCCTCGGCCGCCACACCGCCCGCACCGACATCGCCCGGGCCTTCGGCGCCACCGACGTCGTCGCCGAACGCGGCGAGGCCGCCGAGGCCGCCGTGCGCGAGCTCACCGGCGGCCAGGGCGCCCACGCCGTGATCGAGGCCGTCGGCACCGAGCAGTCCATGCGCACCGCCGTGAACATCACCCGCGACGGCGGCTCCGTCGGCTACGTCGGCGTCCCGCACGGCAGCCACACCGGCCTCGACCTGTCCGTCATGTTCGACCGCAACATCGCCCTGCACGGCGGCGTCGCCCCGGTCCGCGCCTACATCCCCGAGCTGCTGCCGGACGTCCTGGACGGCACGATCGACCCCTCCCCGGTGTTCGACCTCACCGTCGGCCTCGACGGTGTCCCCGGCGGCTACAAGGCGATGGACGAGCGCACCGCCCTGAAGGTCCTCGTCGAGCCGTGACCCGGGCCGCGGTTCACGCCGTGGTCCACTCCGGGGTGTCCGCGCCCGCCACGCCCGGCGGGCGCGACCAGTCCGCCGGGCCGCCCTCGTACGAGACGGGGGAGAGGGCGTACCGCAGCCGGCCCAGCGGGCCGTCCGACTCCCGGAGGTGGTGCTCCGGCTCGTACCGGGGCAGGCCGTGCGTCAGCCAGTGCCCGGTCTGCGCGAGCGCCAGGCGCACGAGGCGGGTGCCGCCGTCCCGGTCCTGCTCGGTCAGCGAGCGCAGCACCGCCGCCGCGAGCAGATAGCCGGTGCCGTGGTCCAGGGCCTGCGCGGGCAGCGCGCCCGGCTCGGCCGCCGAGCCCTCCACGGCCGCGATGCCCGTCGCCACCTGCACCAGACTGTCGAAGCCGCGCCGCTCCCCCCAGGGCCCGTAGTCGCCCCAGGCCGAGAGCCGGGCGACCACCAGGCCGGGCCGGTGCAGGTCGAAGCGGTCGAGCGCGCCCGGGCGGTAGCCGGTCACCAGCACGTCCGCCGCGTCGAGGAGTTCGCCGAAGGTGCGCCGGTCGGACGGGCTGTCCAGGTCGAGGGCCGCCGTCCGCTTCCCGACGTCGGTGTCCGCGTGCGCGTCGGGGAGTTCGGGACGGCCCGGCGGGTCGATCCGCAGCACGTCCGCGCCCAGCAGCGCGAGCGTCCGGGTGGCCACCGGGCCCGCGATGACCCGCGTGAGGTCGAGCACCCGCAGCGGCCCGCCGGAACGGCGCCTCGGCGCCGCCTCGTCGAGCCGTTCCCGGGTCACCGGCGGGCGCGCCGCCACCGCCCGGCCCTGCTCGTGCGCCGCCCACTCCCCGGGCGTGCGCAGGGCGACCGCCAGGCCCCCGGCCGCGTACACCGCCGTCTCGACATCGACCGCCTTCCGCTCGGCGATCGCCGCCGCCACCGCCTCCTCGGAGTCGTCCGTGCCCAGCGCGGCCTGCAACGCCGCCTGGTGGTGCGGATAGTTGGCGTGGGTGCGCACCCACCCGTCGGCCGCCCGCCAGAAGCGCGAGAGCGGCGCGAAGGACACCGGCATCCGGCCGTCCACCCGCAGGTGCCGCTCGCTCACGAAGGCCGTCGCCACCGCGCCGTCGTCCACCCGGACCCGGCCCGGCAGCCCGGCCCGTTCCACCGCGGCCAGCGAGCAGACCGCGACCGTCGCCCGCGCCAGGTCCATCACCGGGAGGCGGGCCGGCAGCAGTCCCGAGACCCCGCCGTAGTCCACCCGGTCGAGCAGGGCGGGATCGCCGCCCAGGGCCGACCACAACGACTCCGTACCCGTACGCACTGTGCTGTCCATGGGGAAACTATGAACCGCCCGTGGCACTCAGTGCCACGGGCGGTTCGCACAAGATCCGTTCGGTTACTTCCGGACCGCGTCCAGCGCGTCCACGATGCCGGCCCCGTAGAAGCCGTTCTTCTTGTCCGCGCCCTCCTCGCACACGGCGTCGACGGTGCCGTCGCCGTTGATGTCGTACGGGTTGGTGCACGCGTGCTCGTCCGCCTGCGCGTACAGCAGCGCCTTCAGCGCCGCCGGGCTCGCGTACGGGTGGGTCGACTTCAGCAGCGCCAGGACGCCCGCCGCGTGCGGCGAGGCCATCGACGTGCCGGCCTTGTAGTTGTAGCCGCCGTCGACCGTGGTCGACAGGATGCGGCCGTTGACCGCCGGCGCGTCCGGGGTCTGGTACTCGGTGCGGTCGCCGCCCGGTGCCGCGACGTCGATGACGTCGGCACCGTAGTTGGAGTAGGACGCCTTCAGGTCCTTGGCGCCGGTCGCGGAGACCGTCACCACGCCCGGCAGCATCGCCGGGTAGTCGAAGCACTGCCGCGGGTCGATGTCACGGGTGACCGCCGTGGTGTCGTTCGGGCTGGTCGTGTCCCTGATCGTGTCGGCCGCCAGGTCGAACTTGGAGTTGCCGGCCGCCGCCACGTTGACGGTGCCCTTCTTCTCCGCGTAGCGGGTCGCGCGGGTGACCGCCTCGACGAGGGCCTTCTGGTCCTCGTCGTTCTTGCAGGCGAACATCCACGGGTCGGTGTAGTAGCTGTTGTTCGTGATGTCGATGCCGTGCTCGGCCGCCCACACGAAGCCGCAGACCACGGCCTCGGTGTAGAAGAAGCCGTCGGGCGTGGACACCTTGATGCCGGCCAGCTTCACGCCCGGCGCGACACCGGTGATGCCGATGCCGTTCTTGGCGGCGCCGATGGTGCCCGCGACGTGCGTGCCGTGGTCGCTCTCGCCCTTCATGGGGCGCCACGAGCCGGGCGTCGTGTCGGCCTTGCCGCTCACGCAGTTGGCGGACGCGGCGGCGTCGAAGTTCGGCGCCAGGTCCGGGTGGGTGTCGTCGACACCGGTGTCGATGATGGCAACCGTGACGTTCTTGCTGCCGAGGGTCTTCTTGTGGGCCTGGTCGGCCTTGATGGCCGGCAGGTCCCACTGCAGGGGCTCCATCGGGTCCTGACCGTCCGTCGCGGCGGCAGCGGCGGCCTTCACCTCGGCCGGGGTGAGCTCCTGCGCGCCCTCGCCCACGGAGGTGTCCGTCGCGGCGGACAGCGGCGCCGTACGGGTCGCGCCGGCCGACACCACGCCGCGCACCGTGCGGATCGTCTTCGCGAACTCCGGGTTCTGCGAGTGGACGACGATCACGCCGATCCGGTCGTACGACACGACCACCTCGCCGCCGGCGGCGGCTATCGCCTTCTTCACCGACGCGCCCGTCCAGGGGCTGTTGTCGATGTTGACGACGTACGACAGCTTCGGGCCGTTCGTGACGACGGCGGCCGTCGGGAGGTCGCTCAGCTCCGCGGCGGACGCGGCGCCGGCGGGCAGGAAGCCGAGCGAGGCCGTGAGCGCGAGGCCGGCCGGCAGAGCGAGTACTCGGCCGCGCCTCGATCCCAGATGAGCCATGGGTTCTCCACATCATCCGTATGTACTGCCCGGGCGCCGATTGCGCGCGGGCAGGTGCATGACGAGTGAAGTTATCGCCGATCTTCCCCGGCCTTCAATGAGTTGAGAAGACTTCATGAAGATCACGGAAGGAAAAACCACTCTCGTGAACCACTTCGCGGTGCGTTCCGTGCCGTTGAGCAGGGGAGGGGCTCCGATCGGAGCCCCGGTTCCCGCACCCCTGGTGAGGCCCCTTTGTCCCAGTCGTCCGCCCCCGCGTCACGAGGAGAGTCCGTGGCTACCGAAGCACCGCCGCCGCCGAGAGACGGAGGCGGGACCCACAGCGGTCCCGTCCAGCCCACGACGGAACAGTTCGTCGAGGTCCAGGAAAGCGCGGAATTCGGCGAACTGCGCCGTACGTACCGTTCCTTCGCCTTTCCTCTGACCATCGCCTTCATCGCCTGGTACCTGCTCTACGTGCTGCTCTCGAACTACGCGGGCGGCTTCATGGGCACCAAGGTCTTCGGCAACGTCAACATGGCCCTGGTCCTCGGCCTCGGCCAGTTCGCCACCACGTTCCTCATCGCCTGGCTCTACTCCCGCCACGCCGCCGACCGGCTGGACCCGAAGGCCGAGGCCATCAAGCACCGGATGGAGGCCGACGCATGAGCAGCACCCTCCAGGCGGTGGCCGTCCCCCTCGCCGCCGGCAACGCCACCAGCGAGCACCGCCCGCTGATCATCACGCTCTTCGCGGCCTTCGTCGTCGCCACCCTCGTCATCACCGTCTGGGCCGGCCGGCAGACTCGCAGCGCCGCCGACTTCTACGCGGGCGGACGGCAGTTCACCGGCTTCCAGAACGGCCTGGCGATCTCCGGCGACTACATGTCCGCCGCGTCCTTCCTCGGCATCGCCGGCGCCATCGCCCTCTTCGGCTACGACGGCTTCCTCTACTCGATCGGCTTCCTCGTCGCCTGGCTGGTCGCGCTGCTCCTGGTCGCCGAACCGCTGCGCAACTCCGGCCGGTTCACCATGGGCGACGTCCTCGCGTACCGGATGCGCCAGCGGCCCGTCCGCACCGCCGCCGGCACCTCCACCATCGTCGTCTCGATCTTCTACCTGCTCGCCCAGATGGCCGGCGCCGGCGTCCTCGTCTCGCTGCTGCTCGGCATCACCAGCGACGGCGGCAAGATCGCCATCGTCGCCCTCGTCGGCATCCTGATGATCGTGTACGTGACGATCGGCGGCATGAAGGGCACCACGTGGGTGCAGATGGTCAAGGCCGTGCTGCTCATCGCCGGCACGCTCCTGATCACCTTCCTCATCCTGTGGAAGTTCCACTTCAACGTCTCGGAGCTGCTCGGCGCGGCCGCCACGAACAGCGGCAAGGGCGACGCCTTCCTGGAGCCCGGCCTCAAGTACGGCGCCACCGCCACCTCGAAGCTGGACTTCCTCTCGCTCGGCATCGCGCTCGTCCTCGGCACGGCCGGCCTGCCGCACATCCTCATCCGCTTCTACACGGTGCCGACCGCCAAGGCCGCCCGAAAGTCCGTCAACTGGGCCATCGGCATCATCGGCGCCTTCTACCTGATGACGATCGTCCTCGGCTTCGGTGCCGCCGCCCTGCTCAGGAACAGCGACATCATCGCCTCCAACAAGGCCGGCAACACCGCGGCCCCGCTCGCCGCCCTGGAGGTCGGCGGCGGCGCCGGCTCGACCGGCGGCGCGATCCTGCTGGCGGTCATCTCCGCCGTGGCCTTCGCGACCATCCTCGCCGTCGTCGCCGGCCTCACCCTGGCCTCGTCCTCGTCGTTCGCGCACGACATCTACGCCAACGTCATCCGGCGCGGCAAGGCCACCGAGAAGGAGGAGGTGCGGGCCGCCCGCTGGGCCACCGTCCTCATCGGCGTCGTGTCGATCGCGCTCGGCGCCCTCGCCCGCGACCTCAACGTCGCCGGCCTGGTCGCGCTCGCCTTCGCCGTCGCCGCCTCCGCCAACCTGCCGACGATCCTCTACAGCCTCTTCTGGAAGCGGTTCACCACCACCGGAGCGCTCTGGTCGATCTACGGCGGTCTGATCTCCGCGGTCGTCCTGGTGCTGTTCTCGCCGGTCGTCTCCGGCAAGCCGACCTCGATGTTCAAGAGCGTCGACTTCTACTGGTTCCCGCTGGAGAACCCGGGCCTGGTCTCCATCCCGCTCGGCTTCCTGCTCGGCTGGCTCGGCTCGGTCCTCTCCAAGGAGGAGCCGGACAAGGGCAAGTACGCGGAACTCGAGGTCAAGTCCCTCACCGGCGTCGGAGCGCACTGAGTCGTATACGTTCCGCTTACGTCCGGCGGCCGCGTCGTAGAGTTCTACGACGCGGCCGTCCCGGTCCTCGTGACAATCGGCCCGTGCCCGATGTCATAGGGGTCACGTAGGCTCGAACGAGAAGCGAACCGGAACGCCGACCCGGCGGACGGAAAGCCCACCGGAAGAAGGGGGAGGGGCCCAGTGCTCATCGACACCTACGGCCGAGTCGCCACCGACCTGCGCGTGTCCCTCACCGACCGGTGCAACCTGCGCTGCACCTACTGCATGCCGGAAGAGGGCCTGCAGTGGCTGGCCAAGCCCGACCTGCTCACCGACGACGAGATCGTCCGTCTGATCCGCATCGCCGTCACCGACCTCGGCGTCACCGAGGTCCGCTTCACCGGTGGCGAGCCGCTGCTCCGCCCCGGTCTCGTCGGCATCGTCGAGCGCTGCGCCGAGCTGGAGCCCCGGCCCAAGATGTCCCTGACCACCAACGGCATCGGGCTCAAGCGCACCGCCGCCGCCCTCAAGGCGGCCGGCCTCGACCGGGTCAACGTCTCGCTCGACACCCTGCGCCCCGAGGTCTTCAAGACCCTCACCCGCCGCGACCGCCACCACGACGTGATCGACGGCATGGCCGCCGCCCGCGACGCCGGCCTCACGCCGGTCAAGGTCAACGCGGTCCTCATGCCGGGGCTCAACGACGACGAGGCCCCCGACCTCCTGGCCTGGGCGATCGAGCAGGACTACGAGCTCCGCTTCATCGAGCAGATGCCGCTGGACGCCCAGCACGGCTGGAAGCGCGACGGCATGATCACCGCCGGCGACATCCTGGAGTCGCTGCGCACCCGCTTCGAGCTGACTCCCGAGGGCTCCGAGGAGCGCGGTTCCGCACCCGCCGAGCGCTGGGTCGTCGACGGCGGCCCGCACACCGTCGGCGTCATCGCCTCCGTCACCCGCCCGTTCTGCCGGGCCTGCGACCGGACCCGGCTCACCGCCGACGGCCAGGTGCGCACCTGCCTGTTCGCCACCGAGGAGACGGACCTGCGGGCGGCACTGCGCTCGGACGCGCCGGACGCCGTGATCGCCGAGATCTGGCGGAAGGCCATGTGGGGCAAGAAGGCCGGCTCGGGTCTGGACGACCCGAGCTTCCTCCAGCCCGATCGTCCGATGTCAGCGATCGGCGGCTGACTCGTCCCACTCGGCGAGCGGCACGACGTCCTTCAGGAAACCCCGTACGCCCAGGAACTGGGAGAGGTGCTCGCGGTGCTCCTCGCACGCGAGCCAGGTCTTGCGCCGCTCCGGCGTGTGCAGCTTGGGATTGTTCCAGGCGAGGACCCAGACGGCATCCGCCCGGCAGCCCTTCGCGGAACAGATCGGCTTCTCTTCGCTCACTGGACCCAGAATCACCTGATCATTGTCCAGCAAGGGCGATGCCGAGCAGCCACGGGGGGAGCTGCCCGGCATCGGTCCGTCGCTCCGACGGGGGATGCGGAGCGCGTAGGCAGTATGTCACGGGAAATGGGGTGCGGTGCAGCGGAACTTCATGATTGATCTGAGCTTTTCCTGAGCATTCCGCTGGCTATTGCTTCACCCTGCGTGATCACTGCGGATGTACGGGCTTTCCGCCCGCGATTCCGCTCCGGCTTCCGTTTCCGCCGTCATATTCGCCTGCGTTTCCGCCTTCTCCTCGGCCTCCGGTCCCTCCTCGGCCCGCTCGCCGGTGCCGAGCGCCGGCAGTACCGGCGTGGGGATGAAGGTCGACGGGAGGGAGGGCGCGCTCTCCCGGCCGGCGTTGGCGATCACCACGGCGATGTACGGGAGCACAGCTCCGAGCACCAGCGCGACGATCGCGACGTGCCGCTCCACGTTCCACAACGAGGCGGCGGCGATCACGGACAGGGTGCGGATCGACATCGAGACGACGTAACGACGCTGCCGGCCCCGCACGTCGTCGGCGAGGCCCTGCCGGGCACCGGTGATCCGGAAGACCTCGGTCCCGCCACGCTTCCGCATCACATTCCACCACCCGACGGCCGTGCCGGACCCTCCCCGGTCCGGACCTCCTTCCACGGTACGCCCGCCGTCCCGGCCGGAGGAGGCCGGGGCACGTATGGCGCCGTCCGACATGCGCCGTATGGCCGAGGGGCCGAGACTGGGCACACACCCGCACGAGGAGGCGACGATGGGTTGGTTGTGGGCGATCATTGTGGGCCTGGTCCTCGGTCTGATCGCGAAGGCGATCCTGCCGGGCAAGCAGCAGATCCCACTCTGGCTGACGACCGTGTTCGGCATTCTGGGCAGCGTGCTCGGCAACGCGGTGGCGACCTGGATCGGGGTCAACGACACCAAGGGCATCGACTGGACCCGTCACCTGTTCCAGCTCATCGGCGCGGTGGCCGTCGTGGGGGTCGGCGACATGCTGTGGGCCTCGATCAAGGGGACCAGACAGCGGGCCTAGGCACTCGCCCCGACGCATGACACACCGGAGGCCCGGTACGACGCAGAGCGCGCGTACCGGGCCTCCGGTCATGCCGTACCGGTCCCGTACGGGATCAGCCGG
This sequence comes from Streptomyces sp. NPDC127114, assembly GCF_042677525.1. Taxonomy (NCBI): domain Bacteria; kingdom Bacillati; phylum Actinomycetota; class Actinomycetes; order Kitasatosporales; family Streptomycetaceae; genus Streptomyces; species Streptomyces sp. NPDC127114. The sequence goes on along the minus strand of NZ_JBHXTJ010000022.1, from coordinate 26,848 downwards.
CGACGACCTCGATCGCCGCCAGGTTCTTCTTGCCGCGGCGCAGCACCAGCCAGCGCCCGTGCAGCAGGTCGTCCGCCGACACCTCGGCGTCCTCGGCGGTCACCTTGACGTTGTTCACGTAGGCGCCGCCCTCCTTCACGGTCCGGCGGGCCGCCGACTTGCTCGCCACCAGGCCCACCTCGGCGAACAGGTCCACGACCTGACCCAGCTCCGTCACGCGCGCGTGCGGCAGCTCGGAGAGCGCCGCGGCCAGCGTCGCCTCGTCGAGCTCCGCGAGCTCGCCCTGACCGAACAGCGCCTTGGAGGCGTTGATCACGGCCCGGCACTGGTCCGCGCCGTGCACCAGAGTGGTGAGCTCCTCGGCGAGCGCCCGCTGGGCCGCACGGGCCTGCGGCCGCTCGGCCGTCAGCTTCTCCAGCTCCTCCAGCTCCTCGCGGGACTTGAAGGACAGGATCCGCATGTAGGTGGAGATGTCACGGTCGTCCACGTTCAGCCAGAACTGGTAGAACGCGTACGGCGTGGTCATCTCCGGGTCCAGCCAGACGGCGCCGCTCTCGGTCTTGCCGAACTTGGTGCCGTCGGCCTTCACCATCAGCGGCGTCGCGAGCGCGTGGACGTGCGCCTCCGGCTCCAGCTTGTGGATCAGGTCGAGCCCCGCCACCAGGTTGCCCCACTGGTCGGAGCCGCCCTGCTGCAGCGTGCAGCCGTAGCGCCGGTACAGCTCCAGGAAGTCCATGCCCTGGAGCAGCTGGTAGCTGAACTCGGTGTAGCTGATGCCCTGCTCGGACTCCAGACGGCGGGCGACGGAGTCCTTGGTCAGCATCTTGTTGACCCGGAAGTGCTTGCCGATGTCCCGCAGGAACTCGATCGCCGACATACCGGCGGTCCAGTCCAGGTTGTTCACCATGATCGCGGCGTTCTCGCCCTCGAAGGACAGGAACGGCTCGATCTGCGACCGCAGCCGGGTCACCCAGTTCGCGACCGTCTCCGGGTCGTTCAGGGTGCGCTCGGCGGTCGGCCGCGGGTCACCGATCTGACCGGTGGCCCCGCCGACCAGCGCCAGCGGCCGGTGCCCGGCCTGCTGGAGCCGGCGGACGGTGAGCACCTGGACCAGGTGGCCGACGTGGAGACTGGCCGCGGTCGGGTCGAAGCCGCAATAGAACGTGACGGGACCGTCCGCGAGCGCCTTGCGCAGGGCCTCTTCGTCGGTGGACTGGGCGAAGAGCCCGCGCCACTTCAGCTCGTCGACGATGTCGGTCACGTCGTCCGTCTCCTCATGCTCATGGGGACAATCTCATCAGTCAGTCTAGGCGGGTCAGACGCCCTTGCTGACCGAGCTCATGTTGAAGTCCGGCACCCGCAGCGCGGGCATCGCGGCCCGGGTGAACCAGTCGCTCCACTCGCGCGGCAGGGTCTTCTCGGTCCGGCCCGCCTCGGAGGCCCGCGACAGCAGGTCCACAGGCGACTCGTTGAACCGGAAGTTGTTCACCTCGCCGACCACCTCGCCGTTCTCGACCAGGTAGACGCCGTCCCGGGTGAGGCCGGTGAGCAGCAGCGTCGCCGGGTCGACCTCGCGGATGTACCAGAGGCAGGTCAGCAGCAGACCCCGCTCGGTGGCCGCGACCATCTCGTCCAGGGAGCGCTCGCCGCCGCCGTCCAGGATCAGGTTTCCGGCCGTGGGCGCCATCGGCAGCTTCGTGAGCTCCGAGGTGTGCCGGGTGGTGAGCAGCCGGTGCAGCTTTCCGTCCCGTACCCAGTCCACCTGTGGCACCGGCAGACCGTTGTCGAAGACGGAGGATTCGTCGCCCGAGGCGTGGGAGATCACGAACGGCGCGGACTCCAGGCCGGGCGCGTGCGGGTCGCTGCGCAGGGTCAGCGGCAGCGGCGACAGCGTCTCGCCGATCCGGGTGCCGCCGCCGGGCTTGGAGAAGACCGTACGGCCCTCCACCGCGTCCCGGGCCGCCGAGGACCACAGCTGGTAGATCATCAGGTCGGCCACGGCGGTCGGCGGCAGCAGCGTCTCGTAGCGCCCGGCCGGCAGGTCGATCCGGCGCTCCGCCCAGCCGAGCCGGGTGGCGAGCTCGGCGTCCAGCGCCGCCGGGTCGACGTCCGTGAAGTCCCGGGTCGCGCGCCCGGCCCACGCGGACCGGGATCGGTCCGGGGACTTGGCGTTGAGCTCGAGGGTGCCGTTCGGCTGGTCGTGGCGCAGCCGCAGGCCGGTGGAGGTGCCCACATAGGTGGAGGTCAGCTCGTGGTTGGCGAAGCCGTACAGCTCCCGGCCGCCCGCCCGGGCGCGGGCGAAGGCCTCGCCCAGTGCCGGCGCGAAGGCGTCGAAGACCGCGGAGGCGGTCTCGGCCGGGTCGTGGGTGAAGTCGGGCGACGCGGGCACGCCCTCCACCAGCGGCTGCGCGTCCTCCGCGGGGCCGGCCGCCCGCGCTGCCGCCTCGGCGGCCCGTACCAGCGGCTCCAGGTCGTCGGCGGTCACCGCCGAGCGCGACACCACACCGGAGGCGGTGCCCTGGCCGCCGTCCACGGTGGCGACCACGGTCAGCGTGCGGCCCCGGGTGACGCCGTTGGTGGTGAGCGCGTTCCCGGCCCAGCGCAGGTTCGCCGAGGACTCCTCGTCGGCGATGACGACACACCCGTCGGCGCGGGACAGCTCCAGGGCCCGCTCGACGATCTCGTACGGCTTGCTGACGCGGCTCATCGACCGGCCTCCTGCGTCGTGTTCAGGCTGTGCTTGCCCGGGGGACGACCCCCGGACCCCCGGCAAAGGTTGTGGCGCGCGCTCATCGACCGGCCTCCTGCGTCGTGTTCAGAATGTTGACACCCCGGAACAGGGCGGACGGGCAGCCGTGGGAGACCGCGGCGACCTGGCCCGGCTGGGCCTTGCCGCAGTTGAACGCGCCGCCGAGGACGTAGGTCTGGGGGCCGCCGACCTGCTCCATGGAGCCCCAGAAGTCGGTGGTCGTCGCCTGGTACGCGACGTCCCGCAGCTGGCCCGCCAGGCGGCCGTTCTCGATGCGGAAGAAGCGCTGCCCGGTGAACTGGAAGTTGTAGCGCTGCATGTCGATCGACCAGGAGCGGTCGCCGACCACGTAGATGCCGCGCTCCACGCCGCCGATCAGGTCCTCCGTCGACAGACCGCCCGGGTCCGGCTGGAGCGACACGTTGGCCATCCGCTGCACCGGCACGTGGCCGGGCGAGTCGGCGAAGGCGCAGCCGTTGGAGCGGCCGAGACCGGTCAGCTTCGCGATCCGGCGGTCCAGCTGGTAGCCGACGAGCGTGCCGTCCTTCACCAGGTCCCAGGACTGCGCCTCGACGCCCTCGTCGTCGTAGCCGATGGTCGCCAGCCCGTGCTCGGCCGTGCGGTCACCGGTCACGTTCATGATCGAGGAGCCGTACGCCAGCTTGCCCAGCTGGTCGAAGGTGGCGAAGGAGGTGCCCGCGTACGCCGCCTCGTAGCCGAGGGCGCGGTCCAGCTCGGTGGCGTGGCCGATCGACTCGTGGATGGTCAGCCACAGGTTGGACGGGTCCACGACCAGGTCGTAGCGGCCGGCCTCGACGCTCGGCGCCCGCATCTTCTCGGCGAGCAGCTCGGGGATCTCGTCCAGCTCCTTGTCCCAGTCCCAGCCGGTCCCCGTCAGGTACTCCCAGCCCCGGCCGACCGGCGGCGCGATCGTCCGCATCGAGTCGAACTCGCCGCTGGTGGGGTCCACGGCGACGGCCGTGAGGTGCGGGTGCAGCCGGACCCGCTGCTGGGTGGTGACGGTGCCCGCCGTGTCCGCGTAGAACTTGTTCTCGAAGACGGTGAGCAGCGAGGCGTCCACGTGCGCCACGCCGTCCGCGCGCAGCAGCCGGGCGCTCCACTCGGCGAGCAGCCCGGTCTTCTCCTCGGGGGAGATGGTGAAGGGGTCGATCTCGTACGAGGAGATCCACACCTTGTCCGCGTGCACCGGCTCGTCGGCGAGCTCGACACGCTCGTCCGATCCGGCCGCCGCGATCACCTTCGCCGACAGCTTCGCCATGGCCACCGCCTGCGAGGCGACCCGCGCGGCCGCGTCCATGGTCAGGTCCACCCCGGACGCGAAGCCCCACGCGCCGCCGTGCACCACCCGCACCGCGTAGCCGAGGTCCGTGGTGTCCGACGAGCCCGAGGGCTTGGCGTCCCGCAGCCGCCACGCGGCGCTGCGCACCCGCTCCAGGCGGAAGTCGGCGTGCTCGGCGCCGAGCGCCCGAGCCCGCGCGAGCGCCGCGTCGGCCAGCGCCCGCAACGGAAGCTGGGTGAAGGCTTCGTCGAGGGAATGGGTCCCAGATTGCACAGCTGTCTCCTGTCGTGTGAGACCGGTCGCCTCCGATCATGTCGTGCTTTCGGGCGTGATGCCCAGGCCTTTCTGTAGGGACCCGACAGCGACGCCCGGACGCCACTGTCAGGGCCCGATTCTCCGTATCCCGGAAGGGACCGATAGGTTTTCGGCATACCAGACCGCTATCGAAAGGGTGATCCGTTGAGCCGCTCGGTTCTCGTCACCGGAGGCAACCGGGGCATCGGCCTCGCCATCGCCCGCGCGTTCGCCGAGGCCGGCGACAAGGTCGCGATCACGTACCGCTCGGGCGACCCGGCGGAGCTCGAGAAGGCCGGTTTCCTCGCCGTCAAGTGCGACATCACCGACTCCGAGCGGGTGGAGCAGGCCTACAAGGAGATCGAGGAGAAGCACGGTCCGGTCGAGGTCCTCGTGGCCAACGCCGGCGTGACCAAGGACCAGCTCCTCATGCGCATGTCCGAGGAGGACTTCACGTCCGTCCTCGACACCAACCTCACCGGCACCTTCCGGGTCGTGAAGCGCGCCAACCGCGGCATGCTGCGCGCCAAGAAGGGCCGCGTCGTGCTGATCTCCTCCGTCGTCGGCCTGCTCGGCTCGGCGGGCCAGGCGAACTACGCCGCCTCCAAGGCGGGTCTGGTCGGTTTCGCGCGGTCCCTCGCCCGGGAGCTCGGCTCGCGCAACATCACCTTCAACGTCGTCGCGCCCGGTTTCGTCGACACCGACATGACCGCGGTGCTCACCGATGAGCAGCGCGCCGGCATCGTCTCCCAGGTTCCGCTGGGCCGCTACGCGCAGCCGGAGGAGATCGCCGCCACGGTGAAGTTCCTCGCCTCGGACGACGCCTCGTACATCACTGGAGCCGTCATCCCGGTTGACGGCGGATTGGGCATGGGTCACTGATCACATGAGCGGAATTCTCGAGGGCAAGCGCATCCTGATCACCGGTGTGCTGATGGAGTCCTCCATCGCCTTCCACGCCGCCAAGCTGGCTCAGGAGCAGGGCGCGGAGATCATCCTCACCGCGTGGCCGCGGCCGACGCTCACCGAGCGCATCGCCAAGAAGCTGCCCCAGCCCGACAAGGTGAAGGTCCTGGAGCTCGACGTCTCCAACGACGAGCACCTGGCGCGTCTGGAGGGCCAGGTCCGCGAGCACCTCGGCGACCGTCTGGACGGCATCGTCCACTCCATCGGTTTCGCCCCGCAGGACGCGCTCGGCGGCAACTTCCTCAACACGCCGTTCGAGTCCGTGGCCACCGCCATGCACGTCTCGGCCTTCTCCCTGAAGTCCCTGACGATGGCGCTGCTGCCGCTGATGAGCGAGGGCGGCTCGGTCGTCGGCCTCACCTTCGACGCGAAGTTCGCCTGGCCGCAGTACGACTGGATGGGCCCGGCCAAGGCCGCCCTGGAGGCCACCAGCCGGTACATGGCGCGCGACCTCGGCAAGCAGGACATCCGCTGCAACCTGGTCTCGGCCGGCCCGCTCGGCTCGATGGCCGCGAAGTCCATCCCGGGCTTCTCCGACCTGGCCAGCGTCTGGGACAGCCGTTCCCCGCTCGCGTGGGACCTGTCCGACCCGGAGCCGGCCGGCCGCGCCATCGTCGCGCTGCTCTCCGACTGGTTCCCGAAGACGACCGGCGAGATCGTCCACGTGGACGGCGGTCTGCACGCCATCGGCGCCTGACGCCCGTCTTCCACAGGGCTCGCGAGGGCCGTGCGCCCGCTCCTCGGGGGAGCGGTGGCACGGCCCTCGTGGCTTTGTACGGGGCTTCCGGCGCCCCGAGTCGAAAAGTCGGGCGAATCGCATCAGACTGGTTCAGAGCGTGATGTTCCGGCTACTGATGGGGAGGAGGTGCGGACATGCGCGCGTCGCAGCACCACTCGTTCGCCGCAGTCGCCTCGGCCGCCGCACTCCTCGCGGGCCTCACCGCTCTCGGCGTCGCCGCCGAGGTCCGTGCCGCACCCGCTCCCAGGGAGGACGTCCCCCCCACCGCCCCGGCGGCCGCGGAACCCGAGAACTTCGGCGCCTCCTGCCGCACCCTCGTCCAGGGCTCGACCGTCACCGCCCACTGCCAGAACCCCTATCCGCGCACCGACCGGGTCCGGCTCCACGTGGAGTGCGACCGCTGGTGGGACGTCGATTCCGACAGCGCCCCGGTCGAGGTCGGCCCCGCCGACTACGCCCAGGTGACCGGCCGCTGCTGGAAGGAGGTCCGCTCGGCCTGGATCACCCACGAGCCGGCGGCTCAGGGCTCCTGAGACGCGGCCGGCGCCGGGCTCCTGAGGCACAGAAACGGATAGCTCGCCGCCTCCGCCGCCGCGCGCTCGGCGTCGCCCTCGCGGATCGCCTCCACCAGACGCGCGTGGTCCATGTGGTTCTCCGGCCGCAGCTCCCGGCCCACGTCGCCGCGCAGCCACTCCCGCAGCACGTGCCCCAGGTCCGCGTAGAGCTCGGTCAGCACCTCGTTGTGCGAGGCCACCACGACGGCGTGGTGGAACGCCGCGTCCACCGTCACGAACTCCTCGGCGTCGCCGGATTCCCACACCTCCTCGCGGCGCAGCAGCAGCGCGTCGATCTGCTTCAGGTCCCGGTCGGTGCGGCGCCGCGCGGCGAGCCGGGCGGCCGAGGACTCCAGGGTGGAGCGCAGCTCGGCCACGTCCCGGGGGTCGGAGCCGGCGAACCTGCGGTGCATCACCCCGGCGAGCTCACTGGTCGCCACCACGTAGGTGCCCGAGCCCTGGCGGATGTCGAGCAGCCCGTTGTGGGCGAGGGCCCGCACCGCCTCGCGGACGGTGTTGCGTGCCACCCCGAGCTGCTCCACCAGCTCGGGTTCGGTCGGGATCCGGGTGCCGACCGGCCACTCGCCCGAGGTGATCTGGTTCCGCAGCTGGGTGATCACCTGGTCGGAGAGCCCGCTGCGCCGGGGATGGCCTAGGGCCATGCTGCACCTACCCATTCGTTCGAGATTGGACAACCAATCATCCCATGATTCTATGATGGGCCCATGCGTGACGAGCCCCAGACCCTCACCCCGACCGCCGGGAAGCAGCCGCGCGCCACGGGCGCCGCCGATTCTCCCGCAGCCTCCGGCCCCGCCCGCTGGGTGACCCGGCTGGTCGCCGTCGGGCTCGTCCTCGCTGCCCTCAACCTCCGCCCCGCCATCACCAGCCTCGGCGCCCTGCTCGAGGAAGTCAGCGCGGACCTCCACATGAGCGGCACCGTGGCCGGCGTCCTCACCTCCGTACCACCGCTGTGCTTCGCCGTCTTCGGCGTCGCCGCCCCGCGCCTCGCCCGCCGCTTCGGCCCCGTGGCCGTGGTCTGCGCCGGCATGGTCGCGATCCTCACGGGCCTGGTACTGCGCTCCTTCGCCGGCGGCACCCCGGCGTTCCTCGCCGCGAGCGCCCTCGCCCTCATGGGCATCGCGCTCAGCAACGTCCTCATGCCGGTCCTCGTCAAGACGTACTTCCCTGACCGCATCGGCAGCATGACCGGCCTCTACTCCATGGCCCTCGCCCTGGGCACCTCCCTGGCCGCCGCCGCGACCGTGCCGGTGACCGATCTCCTCGGCGGCGACTGGCGCCTCGGCATGGGCGTCTGGGCGGTCCTCGCGGCGTTCGCCGTCCTGCCCTGGCTCCCGCTGCTGCGCTCCGGCGGCGCCACCGGAACGGCGACGGCCGGCGGCAGCACGGGCTCCGCCGCCACCGGTGGGTCCGCCGGGGGAGCGGGATCCGGCACGGTCCCGGCGCAGGGCGGCACCGGCACGGTCCCGGCCCAGGGCGGCGGCGCGGCACGCGGTGCTGCCGAGCCCGCGTCTCGCGGTGTCGCCGAGCCCGGGCCCCGCGGTGCTGCCGAGCCCGCGTCTCGCGGTGTCGCCGAGCCCGGGCCCCGCGTCACCCGCAGCCGCACCGCCTGGGCCCTCGCCTGCTTCTTCGGCCTCCAGGCCACCGGCGCGTACATCACCATGGGCTGGATGCCGCAGATCTTCCGCGACGCCGGCGTCCCCGCCTCCACGGCGGGCGTGCTCCTCGCGGTCACCATGGTCATGGGCGTGCCGCTCGCGTTCGTCATCCCCGGGCTCGCGACCCGGATGCGCAACCAGGGCCCCATCGTCGTCGCCCTCGGCCTGTGCGGCCTCGGCGGCTACACCGGCCTCTACTTCGCCCCGGCCGGCGGCGCCTGGCTCTGGGCCCTGCTCCTCGGCGTCTCCAACTGCGCCTTCCCGCTGGCCCTCACCATGATCGGCATGCGCTCGCGCACCGGCGCGGGCGTCGTGCGGCTCTCCGCCTTCGCCCAGAGCGTCGGCTACCTCATCTCCATCCCCGGCCCGCTCCTCGTCGGCGTCCTCTACCAGCACAGCGGAGGCTGGGGCCTGCCCGTCGCGCTCATGGGCGGCCTGATGATCCCGCAGATGATCGTCGGCTCCCTCGCGGGCAGGGACCGGACCGTCGAGGACGAATGCTGAGATGCGAGACTGATCCCATGCCCGTACTCGAACCGAACCCCCCGAACGGCCAGAAGAAGCTCCTCATGGTCTTCGGCGCGATGATCGGCATCACCGTCGTCATCGCCGTCATCGCGTCCATCGCCTCACCCTGACCTCCTCTTCCCTCCCCGGGGTAGGGCTGTCCCCCCATCCCCTAGGGGGTGAGTGTCAGGGTCAAGTGGGTGGATCACCTGATGGGCCGGAGCCGTTCCGCTCCGTACGTTGGTGTCACCGCGGAAAACGCGGCGATCCCATCCCACGGAGGCGGCCATGACGGCGCGAACCCACACCGGTGCACAGGTCCGGCGGACCGGCGTCGACACCCGGCTGCCCTGGTGGGCCCTCGCCCTTCCCGTGGCCGCGTTCGTCGCCCTCTTCCTGCTCATAACGGGGTCGGGAGACGCCCAGGCGATGGGCGGTGACCCCGGCATCGGCGGCATCCTGCAGCACCTCCAGCAGACGCTCTCTCCCTGAGTCAACCCGGGCCGTTTCATGCGAAGCTGTCCAGCATGAGCGTCGACACACCCCGCAGGATCGTGCTGCTCCGACACGCCAAGGCGGACTGGCCCCAGACCTCCGACCACGAGCGCCCGCTCGCCGAGCGTGGCCGCACCGACGCCCCCGTCGCGGGCCGCAGGCTCGCCGACACCGGCATCGGCTTCGACCTCGCCCTCTGCTCGACCGCCGTGCGGACCCGGGAGACCTGGAAGCTCGCCGTCCAGGAGCTGCCCGAGCGCCCGAAGACGGTGTACGAGGAGCGGATCTACGAGGCCTCGCCCGGCGAGCTGATCGCCGTGATCAACGAGACCCCGGACACCGTGAACGACCTGCTGCTCATCGGTCACAACCCCGGGATGCACGGCCTCGCGGAGATCCTCGCCGCCGAAGCCGAGGGAGACGCCCAGGCCCGTATGAACCGCTCCGGCTTCCCGACCTCCGCCTTCGCCGTCCTCGCCTTCGAGGGCACCTGGAAGTCCGTCGAGCCCGGCGTGGCCACCCTGGTCGACTTCTGGACGCCGCACGACTGACCGGCTCCCTCGCCCGTACGCGAAGGGGCCCGGCCGTCCTGCGACGACCGGGCTCCTCTCCGTACCGGGGTACCGGGCCGGCGCCTGTCCTGCGGATCAGGGCCGGACAGGCACTAGTGCAGCAGCTCGCCCGTCCCGCCGTCGGCCGCCTCGACCTCCTCGCGAGTGATGCCCAGGAGGTACAGCACGGTGTCCAGGAACGGCACGTTGACGGCGGTGTCCGCGGCCCGGCGCACCACCGGCTTCGCGTTGAAGGCCACGCCGAGCCCGGCCGCGTTCAGCATGTCCAGGTCGTTAGCACCGTCACCGATCGCGACCGTCTGTGCCAGCGGCACACCGGCCTCCTCGGCGAACCGGCGCAGCAGCCGCGCCTTGCCCGCCCGGTCCACGATCATCCCGGTCACCCGGCCGGTCAGCTTGCCGTCCACGATCTCCAGGGTGTTCGCCTGGGCGAAGTCGAGGCCCAGCTTCTCCTTGAGGTCGTCGGTGACCTGGGTGAAGCCGCCGGAGACGACGCCCACCTGGTAGCCGAGCCGCTTGAGGGTGCGGATCAGGGTCCGGGCCCCGGGCGTCAGCCGTACCTCGTCGCGGACCTTGTCCACCACGGACGCGTCGAGACCGGCGAGCAGCTCCACACGGGCGTGCAGCGACTGCTCGAAGTCCAGCTCGCCGCGCATCGCCGCCGCCGTCACCTCGGCGACCTTGTCCTCGCAGCCGGCGTGCGCCGCGAACAGCTCGATGACCTCGTCCTGGATCAGCGTCGAGTCGACGTCCATGACCACGAGCCGCTGGGCCCGGCGGTGCAGCCCGGCGGAGACCACGGCCACGTCGACGCCGACCGAGTGGGCCTCGGTGGCGAGCGCGGTGCGCAGCGGCTCCGTCTCGCAGCCGGAGACGGCGAACTCGACGGCCGTCACCGGGTACTTGGCGAGCCGGAAGATGCGGTCGATGTTGCCGCCGGCCTCCGCGATCCTGGCCGCTATGGCCGCCGTCTGCTCGGCGGTCAGCGGGTGGCCGAGGACCGTGACGTGCGAGCGGCCCTCGCCGCGCGGCCGGTTGTCACCGGTGCCCGAGATGATCTCGGCCTGCAGCTTCATGGACTCGGCCCAGCTGTGCACGGTCGCGCGCAGCTCGCCCTGGCTTGCGACGGTCGGCTCGGTGACGAGCGCGCACAGGACGAGCCGGCCGCGGGACACGACCTGTTCGATGTCCACGACGTCGACGGAGTACGCGGCGAGGGTGTCGAAGAGTCCTGCCGTGATCCCGGGACGGTCCTTCCCGAAGATCTTGACGAGGAGAGTCGGAACGTCCGAGGCGGGCACGCCCGTGGTGGGAACGTCTGGGGTCTGCGATGCGCTCATGGTGCTTCCACCGTATCGGGCACCGGGTGCCACTCCACCCCCCGTCCCGCCTGCCGGACACCCGCCTGGCCGCAGACCGGCCACGGGCGGCGCCTCCCGCGTACGGGCGGAGCACCGTGCGGCGCCGCGGGCAGCGCCGCGGGCAGCACCGGAGCCAGTGCCCGGAGTCCGGCGGCGGTCGGGCGTACGTGATCTGTCCGGCATGCGCAAGCTCTTCACGTGGCCCGACTTTCGGATACGGGCCGGGGCCTGAAATAGTTCCCCAGGATGTTCACCATCCCTGGGCTCCCGACGACGGGGGTGCATCGGGGGACAAGTAGTGGGGCATGGAGTGCCAGAACTCGTACTGGAATTGAATGGAAGGACCTGGACCCTCGATCCGTCCAGGTCGTACACCCTGGGCCGTGATCCCCAGGGCGACCTGGTGATCGACGACGCCAGGGTCTCGTGGCGACACGCCACCATCAGCTGGGGCGGCCGGAGTTGGGTCATCGAGGACCACGGCTCCACCAACGGCACGTTCGTGCAGGGTCAGCGGATCCACCAGGTGGAGATCGGGCCCGGCTCGGCCGTGAACCTCGGCAACGCCACCGACGGCCCGCGGCTGAACCTCGCCGCCGCCGGCGCGCCGGCCCAGCAGCAGGTGCCGCACCAGCAGGCGGCGCCGCACGCCGCGCAGCAGCCCGCCCACCACGGGCTGCATCAGGAGATGACGCACCAGGCCCCGCCGCAGCACCAGGCGCCGCAGCAGCACGCCCCGCAGCAGGGCTGGCAGCAGCAGCCGCACCAGGCGCCGCCGCAGGTCCCGCACCAGCAGGCCGTGCCGCAGGCCGGACCGCAGGGCGCGTCGCCGATGCACGGCGACCGCAGCCCCACGACCTTCCACGAGCTGAACCTCGGCCGGGTGATGCGCATCGGTCGTGCGCTGGAGAACGAGCTGGTCGTCTCCGACCTCCAGGTCTCGCGTCTGCACGCCGAGTTCCACGCGACGCCCGACGGGCGCTTCCAGATCCGCGACCTCGGCTCGCACAACGGCACGTACGTCAACGGTCAGCCGATCGCCAAGGGCAGCACGGTCCTCATCGGCCCCAACGACATCGTGGGCGTCGGTCACTCGACCTTCCGGATCGTCGGCAACCAGCTCGAGGAGTTCGTCGACACCGGCGAGGTCTCCTTCTCGGCCCGCCACCTCACGGTGACGGTCGAAGGCGGCAAGCAGATCCTCAAGGACGTCACCTTCGGCGTCCCCGAGAAGTCGCTCATCGGCGTCATCGGCCCGTCCGGCTCCGGCAAGTCGACCCTCCTCAAGGCGCTCACCGGCTACCGGCCCGCCGACCAGGGCGACGTCCTCTACGACAACCGCAGCCTCTACAAGCAGTTCGCCGAGCTGCGCCAGCGCATCGGTCTGGTCCCGCAGGACGACATCCTGCACAAGGAGCTGACCGTCCAGAAGGCGCTGCGCTACGCGGCCAAGCTCCGCTTCCCCGGCGACACCGCCGAGGCCGAGCGCGAGGCCCGGATCGACGAGGTGCTGCGCGAGCTCAAGCTCGACATCCACAAGGAGAAGAAGGTCACCTCCCTCTCCGGTGGCCAGCGCAAGCGCGTCTCCGTCGCGCTGGAGCTCCTCACCAAGCCCTCGCTGATCTTCCTGGACGAGCCGACCTCCGGCCTCGACCCGGGCATGGACCGCGACGTCATGCAGCTGCTGCGCGGCCTCGCCGACGACGGCCGCACGGTCCTCGTCGTCACCCACTCGGTGGCCGAGCTCGGTCTGTGCGACAAGCTGCTCGTGATGGCGCCCGGCGGCTCGGTGGCGTACTTCGGCCCGCCGGAGGAGGCGCTGAACTTCTTCGGCTACTCCACCTGGGCCGACGTCTTCTCGGCGTTCGAGAACTACCGCGACTACGACTGGGCCGGCCGCTGGAAGGGCTCGCAGCACTACCAGATGTACGCGGCGGAGATCGACGCCGTCGCCGCCCAGCCGGTCCAGCTGCCGCACCAGGCGCAGCAGGCGCTCGCCCGCCCGCCCAAGCCGCAGGGCTGGGGCTCGCAGCTGTGGACGCTGATCCGCCGCTACGTGTCGGTGATCGCCTCCGACAAGGGCTTCCTGGCCCTCATGGTGATCCTCCCGGCCGTGCTCGGCGCGGTGTCCGTGGTCATCCCGGCCGACTTCGGCCTGGGCAGGCCCAAGCCGCCGTCCCGCTTCAACGGCGACGCCGGCACCATCATGCTGATCCTCGCGGTCGGCATGTGCTTCTCGGGCGCCGCCAACTCCGTACGAGAACTGATCAAGGAACGGGTCATCTACGAGCGGGAGCGCGCCACCGGCCTGTCCCGCTCCGCGTACCTGATGTCCAAGGTCATCGTGCTCGGCCTGATCACCGCCTTCCAGGGCGTGATCATCTGCGGCATCGGCTTCTCCACCCGCGAGCTGCCGGAGGAAGGCCTGTTCATGCCGCCGGCCGTCGAGCTCTGCGTCCAGGTCATCGCGCTCGGCCTGACGTCGATGATGGTCGGCCTGGTCATCTCCTCGCTGGTGAAGACCGCTGAGAAGACCATGCCGCTGCTCGTCATGTTCGCGATCATCCAGGTCGTGTTCACCGGCATCCTCTTCCAGGTCTACGGCTCGCCCGGCCTGGAGCAGTTCGCCTGGCTGATGCCCTCGCGCTGGGGCATCGCCGGCGCCGGCACCACGCTCGACCTGGCGCACCTGATGCCGCCGTGGGACCACAAGGACCCGCTGAACACCGACCCGCTGTGGGAGCACACGATCGGCCAGTGGAGCCTGGACCTCGGCATCCAGCTGCTCATGGCCACCGTCTGCTGCTTCCTCGTCGCGCGGCTGCTGCGCCGCCACGAGCCCGAGGTCATGCGCAAGTAAGGCCTTCCGGCCACGCCCGAAGGGCGGCACCCGCACGGGGTGCCGCCCTTCGGCATGTCTGCGCCGGACCGGTGGCCGTCGGCTCAGTACGCGCTGTTGACGTTGTCGATGGTGCCGTAGCGGTCGGCCGCGTAGTTGCAGGCGGCGACGATGTTGGCGACCGGGTCGTACTGGTCGAACTTGGTGCCGGGGATGTGGTACGCCTTGAAGGTCGGGTAGATGACCTGCAGCAGACCCTTGGACGGCACGCCGTTGATGGCGTTGATGTCCCAGTTGTTGATGGCCCGCGGGTTACCGCTGGACTCGCGCATCACGTTCTTGTAGATGCCGTTGTACGTGCCCGGGATGTTGTGCTTGTCCATGATGAACAGCGCCTCGCGGATCCAGCCGTCGAGGTTGTTCGCGAAGACCGGCTTGCGGGCGGCGGCGCGGCTGGCGGCGGCCTTCTCGGCGGCGCGCTTCTTCGCCTCGGCCTCGGCCTTCTTCTTCGCGGCGGCGGCCTTGGCGGCGGCGGCCTGGGCGGCGGCCTTCTTCTGGGCGGCCTCGGCGGCGGCCTTGGCCTTGGCGGCGGCCTCCTGCTTCGCCTTGAGGGCGAAGGCCGAGGTCTGCTGGTCGAGGCTGGCGGCGAGCGCCTTCGCCTGCGGGCTGTTCGCGTCGTACGACCAGGCGACCTGCTGGGTGTGGGCCAGGGCCTGGGGCTCCACCTCGGTGGAACCGCCGTTGCCCTGGACGAGGGAGAGGCCGAGCGCCGCGGCGCTCAGAGCGGCGACGCCGGCGATCGCGGCCTTGTGGGTCTTCTTCAGACCACGACTGTGGCCAGGGGTGTTCGCAGACATGCAGGACTACCTCTTCGAATCGCTGGGGGTCGCTCGGGCCGGGGCGGCGCTGCGCCTGCTCGGCGGCGACGGACGCAATTCTTAGCGGCAGCAAAATCTCGTGGCAAAGGTGTGACGTACGATCCCGGGTAGTGGATCAGGGCCTCCGCGTGCGGGCCGCCGGACCGGTCCCGGACCAGTTCCGGCAGCGCTCATCTCGCCTTTAGCTATCCACTAGGGCGAGTCGTAAGTGATGTGGGTCCTATGCGCGGGCTCACATCGGTCGTGTAACAACCTCACCGCGAGTTGCATCAGCAATGCGCTCGGTGAGGCCCTCCTCCGGGAGGAGGAGATGGACGTCCCCGAACTCGTGCCAGAGGTAGCGCGCGCCCACCGCTGCGGCGTACGCCCGCCGCAGCGCGGGCCGCCCCGCCACCGCCTCCAGCATCAGCAGATGCGAGGCCTCCGGCTCGTGCAGCCCGGTCAGCAGCCCGTCCACGACCCGCACCCCGCGCTCGGGCGTCACGACGAGATCCGTCCACCCCGCCGCGCCGCGCACCACGCCGTCCGCCACGGCCGACTCCAGCGCCCGGACCGCCGTGGTGCCCACCGCGACGATCCGGCCCCCGCCGGCCCTCGCCGCGTTCACCAGCCACGCCGTCGACGCCGGCACCTCGAAGCGCTCCGGGTACGGCGGCTCGTGCGCCTCCGCCGACGCCACCCCCGTATGAAGGACGACCGGGGCGAACTGCACCCCACGGCTCACCAGCTCCGCCACCAGCCGCGCCGTGAACGGCCGGCCCGCACTCGGCATCTCCGCCGAACCCCGCCCGTCGGGCGACGGCAGCGCGAACACCGTCTGGTACGCGGCCAAGGACTGGTCCCGCTCCGTGTACCCGTACCGGATCGGCCGCCCGTACCCCGACAGCAGCGCCGGCACGTCCGCGTCCGGCCGCGCCCACCACAGCCGCGGCGCCCCCGCCACGAGCGGCTCGTCGAGCACGAGCCGGGAGCCGCCCGGCAGCCGCACCACCGCCCCCGCGGGCCCGCCCGCCCGCGGCCGGGTCGTCCCCGCCCCGTCCGGCTCCCGCAGCTCCACCGCCCACCGGCCGTCGTCACCCCGCGTCGAGAAGTGCACGACCACCGGCACACCTCCCGGCTCGGGCCCCAGCCGCCCGTCCACCGCCGCCGCCAGCGTCGCCGACGTGTTCACCACCAGCACGTCCCCCGCCCGCAGCAGCCCCGGCAGCTCACGGAAGGCCCGGTGCGTCACCTCGGTGCCCCGCGACACGAGCAGTCGTACGTCGTCCCGGCCGCGCCCCGGACCCCGCTGCTCGGCCGGCACCCGGGCCGACAGCTCCGCGGGCACCCGCGTCATCAGCCCCATCACACCTCCAGGAAGGCAGGCGCCGCGTACCGGCCGCTCGCGGGCCGCTCGTCGACCAGCCGCAGGAAGGCCGGAACGACCTCGTCCGGCGTGGGCGTGCCCGACAGGTCCTCGCCCGGCTCCGCCGCCGCCAGCATGTCCGTCCGCATCGAGCCCGGGTCCACCCACCAGACCCGCAGCCCCGGCTCCTCCACCGCCAGGACCGCCGACAGCTGGTCCAGCGCCGCCTTCGTCGCCCCGTACGCGCCCCACGTGCGGTAGGGCTCGACCGCGGCGTCCGAGCTCAGGTTGACCACCGCCCCGGCCGCCGCCTCCCGCAGCAACGGCAGCGCTTCCTGCAGCAGCCCCAGCGGCGCCACCACATTCGCCTCCAGGGCCGCGCGGAAGCCGTCCAGGGAGTGGCCGCCCAGCGGCACCAGCGGTGCGGCACCCAGGACCGCCGCGTTGTTCACCAGAAGATCGAGGCCACCGAGCTCCCGCGCCGCCGCCACCAGCTCCGCCCGGTGCCCCGGATCCGTCACGTCCCCCGGCACGGCCACCACCCGCGCGCCGAGCGCGCGCGCCGCCTCCGCGCTCTCCTCCAGAGCTGCGGCCCCGCGGGCGTCGAGCACCAGATCCCAGCCCCGCGCGGCGAGCCCCGCCGCCAGGGCGCGCCCCAGACCCTTCGAAGCCCCCGTGACGATCGCGACAGGCATGTCCGTCCCCTTCTGCTTGCGGCTTCCGCACGGTGTCCGGCTTCGGCCCGGCCTCCGAGCGCCGCGATCCGGCGCCCGGTGCGATCCAGCCTCGTGATCCGCCCCGCCCCGCCGCCTCGTCCCGGGGCCCCGACCCGCCAGGGAACTTGGACCTAGGCCCCCGGTCCCGGTCCTCCGCCGTCCACAGGCGGATACGGACCGTCACATCCCACCGGTACGGTGAAACACATGAGCCATCGACCGAGCTCCGGCCTCGCCGCCGTGAGCAGCGCCCTGCTGGCGATGAACCGCCAGATGGAGGTCCGCGACGTCCTCAAGACGATCGTCGCCTCCGCGCGTGAGCTCCTCGACGCCGAGTACGCGGCGCTCGGCGTCCCCGACGACCACGGAGGCTTCGCCCAGTTCGTCGTCGACGGCGTCACCGACGAGCAGTGGCGCGCCATCGGCCCGCTGCCCCGCCAGCACGGCATCCTGGCCGCCATGCTGCACAAGGCCGAGCCCGAGCGGCTCGCCGACGTCCGCAAGGACCCGCGCTTCGAGGGCTGGCCCGCCGCCCACCCCGAGATGTCCGACTTCCTCGGCCTGCCCGTCCGCGACGGCGACGAGATCCTCGCCGCCCTCTTCCTCGCCAACAAGCGCTGCCCCAAGGAGACCGGCAGCTGCGGCTTCACGGCGCAGGACGAGGAGCTGCTCACCCTCCTCGCCCAGCACGCCGCCATCGCGCTCACCAACGCCCGGCTGTACGAGCGGAGCCGCGAGCTCACCATCGCCGAGGAGCGCTCCCGGCTCGCCCACGAGCTGCACGACGCCGTCAGCCAGAAGCTGTTCTCCCTGCGGCTCACCGCCCAGGCCGCCGCCGCCCTCGTCGACCGCGACCCCGACCGCGCCAAGGGCGAGCTCCAGCAGGTCGCCGCGCTCGCCGCCGAGGCCGCCGACGAGCTGCGCGCCGCCGTCGTCGAGCTGCGGCCCGCCGCCCTCGACGAGGACGGCCTCGTCCACACCCTGCGCACCCAGATCCAGGTCCTCGACCGCGCGCACAGCGCCCGCGTCACCTTCGAGAGCGCCGGCGTCCGCGCCCTGCCCGCCGCCCAGGAGGAAGCGCTGCTCCGAGTCGCCCAGGAGGCCCTGCACAACGCCCTGCGGCACTCCGGCGCCGGACTCGTCACCGTCGCCCTCACCCGCAGCGGCCAGGGCGCCCGGCTCACCGTCGCCGACGACGGCAGGGGCTTCGACCCGGCGACCGTCCGCAGCGCCGGCCGCCACCTCGGCCTCGTGTCCATGCGCGACCGGGCCGGCGGCGTCGGCGGCACCCTCACCGTGACGTCGGCCCCGGGGCGGGGCACCACGATCGAGATGGAGGTCCCCGGTGGCTGAGAAGATCCGCGTGCTCCTCGTGGACGACCACCAGGTCGTCCGCCGCGGTCTGCGCACCTTCCTGGAGGTGCAGGAGGACATAGAGGTCGTGGGGGAGGCCTCCGACGGCGCCGAGGGCGTCGCCCACGCCGAGGAGCTGCGGCCGGACGTCGTCCTCATGGACGTGAAGATGCCGGGCACCGACGGCATCGAGGCACTGCGCCGGCTGCGTGAGCTGGCCAACCCGGCCCGCGTCCTCGTCGTCACGAGCTTCACCGAGCAGCGCACGGTCGTGCCCGCGCTCCGCGCCGGCGCGCGGGGCTACGTCCACAAGGACATCGACCCCGACGCGCTGGCGGCCGCCATCCGCTCCGTCCACGCCGGACACGTCCTGCTCCAGGCCGAGGTCGCCGAGGCCCTCCTCAGCCAGGACGAGCACGGGCAGGGAGGCGGCGGTACGGGCCGCGGCTCCACGCTGACCGAGCGGGAGCGGGAGGTCCTCGGCCTGATCGCGGACGGCCGCTCCAACCGGGAGATCGCCCGCGCGCTCGTCCTCTCCGAGAAGACGGTCAAGACCCACGTCTCCAACATCCTCATGAAGCTGGACCTCGCCGACCGGACCCAGGCCGCGCTCTGGGCCGTACGGCACGGCCTGACCCCGTAGGCACGGCCGTTCCCTTTTTCATACCGTCGTGTGTATGTCCCCCGTTCGGCGCAACCCGGCGGGGGCGGCGGCGTTCTTCATGGCGTGCTGCGGCGGACCGGCCGCAGCGATGACCAGGAGGATCCCGAAGTGAACAACCTGAAGAAGGCCGCCGCCCTGACCATGGTCGCCGGAGGCATCGTCGCCGCCGGTGCGGGTGTCGCCTCCGCCCACGGCGGTGCGCACGCCCACGGGCAGGCCCTCAACTCGCCGGGCGTCGCCTCCGGCAACCTGGTGCAGGTCCCGGTCCACGTCCCCGTGAACGTCTCCGGCAACACGGTCAACGTGATCGGCCTGCTCAACCCGGCCTTCGGCAACGGCGCCGTCAACCACTGACGCCGCCCGCAACACTCCCGGCCCCCGGACGATCCCCCGGGGGCCGGGCCTTTTTGCGGCCTCCCTTTTGACGTGCGGCTCGCACCACTCGGCGCCAGGGCGCCTCCCGGGCTTCGCCCCGCTGCGGCGGACACCGTCCGCCGGTGGTGGGCCCCGGCCGACGGCCGGCTCCTAGAAGCCCCGCTCCCGCTCCCGCTCCTCCACGTACGCGTTGTACGCGGCGACCTGCGCCCGCCGCGCCACCCGCTCCACCGGCCGCAGGGCCGCACCCCGCGCCGACATCTCCGCCGCGCTCACCGCGCCGCCGTGGCCGTCGTACGCGAGGTCGACGAGGAGGCCGATGCGCTGGGCCAGCTCCAGGACGCGGACCGCGCGGGGCGGGTAGCCGGGGGCCAGGATCTCGCGGCCGGCCTCCGCGCGGGCCCGGTAGGCGTCGCGGGCCGCGTCCGCCGCGGGGCCGGAGGCGGCGACGTCGAGCCGGGTCAGCACCGTCGTCGCCTCGCGCAGCGCCTCCGCCAGCTCCCGCTCCGCCTCGCCCAGCGACGGCACGTCCGCCGGCGGCGCCTCCCGCACCGGGAGGCAGTGCCAGACCACCTCCACGTGCAGATCGCCCACCGGTCCCACCTCCGAGACCTCGGGCACCAGACCGTACGGCGCGCCGAAACCGACCACCGCCTCCTCGGCCTCGACCGCCCGCGCGTTGAACTCCGGCGGACCGCTCAGACCCAGCGGATGCCCCGGCGCCGGCAGCGCCACCCGCCACCCGGTCACCCCGAGCCGCCGCAGCCGCCCGAGCGCAAGCGTCAGCCCCACCGGCCCCGCCTCGCCCGGCAGTCCCTCGACACGGTGCACCGCGTCCTGTCCGACAATGGCCTGCGCCGCATCGTCCGGCGACACCGCCCCGGCCAGCAGGGCATTGCCCCAGGCGGCGAGACGTCCTGAGCGTGGTTCCGAAAGCATGCCCCCCAGCGTAGGGACAAAAGGAAGGCCCTAGGGACCGGCCCGGCCCACCGGTGGCGTAGGTTTTCCCTGGACGCCGCGCCCACAGGCGAAGGCGACGACACGACTCGACCGCAAGGGGAGACAACGCGCTCATGAGCGATGTACTGGAGCTGGTGGACGTATCCGTGGTCCGCGACGGACGCGCTCTGGTGGACGAGGTCTCCTGGTCGGTCAAGGAGGGCGAGCGCTGGGTCATCCTCGGCCCCAACGGGGCGGGCAAGACCACCCTCCTCAACATCGCCTCCAGCTACCTCTTCCCCACCAAGGGCACCGCGACCGTCCTCGGCGAGCGCCTCGGCGGCGTCGGCACCGACGTCTTCGACCTCCGCCCCCGCATCGGCATGGCCGGCATCGCCATGGCGGAGAAGCTCCCCAAGCGCCAGACCGTCCTCCAGACCGTCCTCACCGCGGCGTACGGCATGACCGCCACCTGGCACGAGGACTACGACCCGGTCGACGAGGAGCGCGCCAAGGCCTTCCTCGACCGCCTCGGCATGAGCGACTACCTGGACCGCAGGTTCGGCACCCTCTCCGAGGGCGAGCGCAAGCGCACCCTCATCGCCCGCGCGATGATGACCGACCCCGAGCTGCTGCTCCTCGACGAGCCCGCCGCCGGACTCGACCTCGGCGGCCGCGAGGACCTGGTCCGCCGCCTCGGCCGGCTCGCCCGCGACCAGTTCGCGCCTTCCATGATCATGGTGACCCACCACGTCGAGGAGATCGCTCCCGGCTTCACCCACGTCCTGATGATCCGTCAGGGCAAGGTCCTCGCCGCCGGACCCATGGAGACCGAGCTGACCTCCCGTAACCTCTCCCGCTGCTTCGGCCTGCCGCTCATCGTCGAGCACGTCGGCGACCGTTACACCGCCCAGGGCCTTCCGCTCAAGTAGCCGACCGGCCAACCCGGCGCAACTACCGCACAGAGTCGCGCCCTGTCACCGGAGACCCCACCGCCCTACCATGACCATGTGGACATCGACGCATGGATCTGGTGGCTGATCGGCGCGGTGGGGCTCGGCATTCCCCTGGTCCTCACCGCGATGCCCGAGTTCGGCATGCTGTCCGTCGGCGCCGTCGCCGGAGCGGTGACCGCGGCCCTCGGCTTCGGTGTCGTCGCCCAGGTGGTCGTCTTCGCCGTCGTCTCCGTCGCCCTCATCGCCGTGATGCGCCCCATCGCCGCCCGGCACCGCGACGGCCGACCGGGACTCGCCACCGGTGTCGACGCCCTGAAAGGCCGTCAAGCCGTCGTCCTGGAACGGGTGGACGGCAACGGAGGCCGCATCAAGCTGGCCGGCGAGGTCTGGTCCGCCCGCACCCTCGACTCCGGACTCAGCTTCGAACCCGGAGAACAGGTCGACGTCGTCGACATCGACGGAGCGACCGCCGTCGTGATGTGACCGAACCTCGCCCATGACCCCGCGCGGTCTGGGAAACTCGATCATCGAGATCATCATCTGGTCTATCAACCGGCAGCGAAGGGCACAGGGAACGCGATGTCAGCAGTCATCATCGTCCTGATCATTCTGGTGGTGCTTGTCTTCATCGCCCTGATCAAGACGATCCAGGTCATCCCGCAGGCGAGCGCCGCCATCGTCGAGCGCTTCGGCCGCTACACCCGCACGCTCAACGCCGGACTGAACATCGTCGTCCCGTTCATCGACCGCATCCGCAACAGGATCGACCTGCGCGAACAGGTCGTCCCCTTCCCGCCGCAGCCGGTCATCACCCAGGACAACCTGGTCGTCAACATCGACACCGTCATCTACTACCAGGTGACGGACGCCCGCGCCGCGACCTACGAGGTCGCCAGCTACATCCAGGCCATCGAGCAGCTCACCGTCACCACCCTCCGCAACATCATCGGCGGCATGGACCTGGAGCGGACCCTCACCTCCCGCGAGGAGATCAACGCCGCCCTCCGCGGAGTCCTCGACGAGGCCACCGGCAAGTGGGGCATCCGCGTCAACCGCGTCGAGCTCAAGGCGATCGAACCGCCCACCTCCATCCAGGACTCGATGGAGAAGCAGATGCGGGCCGACCGCGACAAGCGCGCCGCCATCCTCACCGCCGAGGGCATCCGCCAGTCGCAGATCCTCACCGCCGAGGGCGAGAAGCAGTCCGCCATCCTGCGCGCCGAGGGCGAGGCCAAGGCCGCCGCCCTCAAGGCCGAGGGCGAGGCCCAGGCCGTCCGCACGGTCTTCGAGGCCATCCACGCCGGCGACCCCGACCAGAAGCTGCTCTCCTACCAGTACCTCCAGATGCTCCCGAAGATCGCCGAAGGCGACGCCAACAAGCTCTGGATCGTGCCCAGCGAGATCGGCGACGCCCTCAAGGGCCTCTCCGGCGCCTTCGGCAACGTCGCACCCGGCGTTCCCGGCTTCAACACCAAGGGCGCCCCCTCGGCCGACATCCCCGCCCGCCGCGAAGAACCCACCGTTGACTGACACGTACACGTAACCTCGTGCATGATCGGTGCGAGCCCCTCGACCCCGGCGACCCCGGAGCGGGGAGGCGACTCACCGAACCCGTTAGGAGATGGCTTTGTCCATCTGGGAAATGCTCGCGGTCTTCGCGGCCGGCACCGCCGCAGGCACCATCAACACCATCGTCGGGTCGGGAACGCTCATCACGTTCCCGGTCCTCCTCGCCACCGGCCTCCCACCGATCACCGCGAACGTCTCCAACGCCCTCGGCCTCGTCCCCGGATCCATCAGCGGAGCCATCGGCTACCGCAGCGAACTCAAGGGCCAGAAGACCCGCGTCCTCCGCCTCGGCGCCGCCGCCCTCCTCGGCGGACTCGTCGGCGCGATCCTGCTCCTCGCCCTGCCCTCCGAGGCCTTCGACGCGATCGTCCCCGTCCTCATCGGCATCGCCCTGGTCCTCGTCCTCTTCCAGCCCCGCATCGCCGCCGCCGTGCAGCGCCGCCGCGAGGCCAGCGGCACCGAGGCCCACCCCGACGGAGGTGCCGCCCTCCTCGTCGGACTCTTCCTCGCCAGCATCTACGGCGGCTACTTCGGCGCCGCCCAAGGCGTCCTCTACATCTCCCTGATGGGCCTGCTGCTCCACGACAGCCTCCAGCGCATCAACGCCGTCAAGAACATCCTCGGCGCCGTCGTCAACGGAGTCGCCGCCGTCTTCTTCCTCTTCGTCGCCGACTTCGACTGGACCGCCGTCCTCCTCATCGCCGTCGGCTCCACCATCGGCGGCCAGATCGGCGCCAAGGTCGGCAGGCGCCTCCCACCCACCGTCCTGCGCGGGGTGATCATCGCCGTCGGCATCGTCGCCATCCTCCAACTCACCCTGAACTGACCGCGACCGCATGACGAAGGGCCCGCCCCCGAAAAGGGGACGGGCCCTCACGCCGTACGCGAAGAACACATGCGCGGTCCACGCGGTCTACGCGGCCTGCCCGGCCAGCCAGTCCGGCAGCTCCGACCGCTCGGCCGCCCTCAGCGCCAGCAGCATCGCGTCCTGCGGCGTCGGCACGAACGGCTGGTGCAGCAGCGGCATCCCCGCCTGCTCCGGCGTCCGGTCAGCCTTGCGGTGGTTGTCCTCCGCACACGAGGCGACCGTGTTCAGCCAGTGGTCCCCGCCCCCCTGCGCCCGCGGCACCACGTGGTCCACGGTCGTGGCGCGCTTCCCGCAGTACGCGCACCGGTGCTGGTCCCGCACCAGCACACCCCGCCTCGACCACGGGGCCTGTCTTCGGAACGGCACCCGTACGTACCTGCACAGCCTGATCACCCGCGGCACCGGCATGTCCACGGCCGCGGCCCGCACGCGAAGGCCGGGGTGTTCCTGCTCCACGACGGCCTTGTCCTGCAGGACAAGCACCACCGCACGGTTGAGTGTGACCGTCGAAAGCGGCTCGAAGCTCGCGTTCAGTACCAGCGTGTCCCGCATGTTGCCCACCTCCCGTGTGCCGGCCCACCCCCGTGGCGGGCTTGGATCAACTCTGGCCGGGCGCGCCGGGTAGGACAACGCAATATCCGCGTAAAGAAAGATGCCCGCTTCTGATCTCTCCAAGACCAGAAGCGGGCAAACAACAAGCGAACGATCAGCCTTACGCGGGGTTCTCGTACTCCGCCACCAGCTGAGCACGCCCCAGCGTGTGGAAGCGCAGGTTGAAGCCGACCGCGGCGGGCGAGGTGTCCGCGTCAGGACCCAGCTTCTCCTGATCCACGGCGTACACCGTGAACACGTACCGGTGCGGCCCGTCGCCCTTCGGCGGAGCGGCCCCGCCGAAGTCCTTCGAGCCGTAGTCGTTCCGCGCGTGCACGGCACCCGCCGGCAGCCCCTCGAACGAGCCCGAACCCGCACCCGCGGGCAGCTCGGTCACCGACGCCGGGATGTCGAACAGCACCCAGTGCCAGAACCCGCTGCCGGTCGGCGCGTCCGGGTCGAAGCACGTCACGGCGAAGCTCTTCGTCTCCGCCGGGAACCCCTCCCAGCGCAGCTGCGGCGACGTGTTCCCCGCCGCGTACACCTGTGCGTCCTTCAGCCCCCCGCCCTCGACGACGTCGTCGCTCACCACCGTGAACGACGCCACCGGCGGGTGGAAGTCATGGGGGAGCGGTGCCCTCTTGCCCTCGGCCACGTCTGAACCTCCGTATCGCTGACCGGTCTTACCGGGCCGAGCCTAGAGCCAGTTGCGGCGGCCGCCGACCTCGGCGAGCCACTGGTTCAGATACGCCGCCCAGTCGGTCGTGTGGAAGTCGTGCAGCCCCACCGTGAACGCCCGGTACGAGTCGCTGCCCTCGACGAACAGACCCGGCTTCTTGTCCATCTCCAGGATGACGTCCATCTCCCGGTCGTCCGCGACGAAGCTGACCTCGACCTGGTTCAGCCCCCGGTACTGCGGCGGCGCGAAGAACTCGATCTCCTGGTAGAAGGGCAGCTTCTGCCGCGTGCCCCGGATGTGACCGCGCTCCATGTCCGCGTTCTTGAACCGGAAGCCCAGCTGGATGAAGGCGTCCAGGATCGCCTGCTGCGCCGGCAGCGGGTGCACGTTGATCGGGTCCAGGTCGCCCGAGTCCACCGCGCGGGCGATCTCCAGCTCCGTCGTCACGCCGATGTGCATCCCGCGCAGCTGCTGGCCCGCGATCGCGGTGACCGGCGTCTCCCACGGGATCTCCAGACCGAACGGCACCACGTGCACCGCCCCCGCCTGCACCTCGAAGGCCCCGCCGAGGCGCACCTTCACGAACTCGATGTCCTGCTTGTACTCCTGGTCGTTGCCCTCGACCTCGACGCGGGCCTGCAGCCCGACGGACAGACCCTCGATCTGCTGGGCGACCGAACCGCCCTGGATCCGCACCTCACCCTGGACGACACCGCCCGGAACCACGTTCTCCTCGGTGAGCACGGTCTCCACCGACGCTCCGCCCGCACCAAGGCTCGCGAGCAGCTTCTTGAACCCCATCGACGACTCCTTACAGTCCTGCGCTGTCCTGACCCCTACATACGCGTGACGACCGTAGCCGGTTCCTGACCGTCCCCGGACGGACCCCCAGTACGCTCGGACGCCATGAGCGAGAGCCCCGACCGTACGCCGCTCCCGCGGAGCTTCTTCGACCGACCCGTCCTGGAGGTGGCCCCCGATCTGCTCGGCCGCACCCTCGTACGGAACTCCCCGGAAGGCCGTATGGAGCTGCGCCTCACCGAGGTGGAGGCGTACGCCGGCGCTTTCGACCCGGGCTCGCACGCCTTCCGCGGCCGCACCCCCAGGAACGCCGTCATGTTCGGACCGCCCGGACACGCGTACGTCTACTTCACCTACGGCATGTGGCACTGCCTGAACCTGGTGTGCGGCCCTGAGGGCGAGGCGAGCGGAGTACTCCTGCGCGCGGGGGAGATCCTCACGGGAGCCGAGCAGGCGAGAAAGCGCCGGCTGTCCGCCCGCTACGACTCGGAGCTCGCCAAGGGCCCGGCCCGCCTGGCCACCGCCCTGGACGTGGCCCGCACCATGAACGGCACCGACGCCTGCGCCGGCCCCGACGCCCCCCTGGCCGTGCTCACCGGCACCCCGCCCGCACCCGAACAGATCCGGACCGGCCCCCGCACGGGAGTGGGCGGCGAAGGCGCCCCGCACCCCTGGCGCTTCTGGATCGACGGCGACCACACGGTGAGCCCGTACCGCGCTCACGTGCCGCGCAAGCGGTCGTCTTGACTCGGCTTCCGGAGGTGCGTAATGTAGCCCGAGCCGCTTGAGACGGGCAGTGCTCACTGAAGCCTCCCGGGAGCGGCCATCCAACTACTCACAACGATCTCCCGACGGGGCCTATTTCGGCATGGCCGAAATCTGTTCCAAATGGCTCGATTATGAGCCGCCAGGGAAATCCGCTAAAGTAGTGGACACGCCGGAAGGGCCCGGAGCGAAAGCGAAAGGGACCGGAAAGCACCGAGGAAATCGGATCGGAAAGATCTGATAGAGTCGGAAACGCAAGAACGAAGGAAGCGCCCGGAGGAAAGCCCGCGAGGG
>NZ_JBHXTJ010000021.1:0-141069 GCF_042677525.1 Streptomyces sp. NPDC127114 | reverse complement strand
CCTCCGAGTGTGAACAGGCTCCCGGAGCCGCCGGGTCAAGGGTGGCCACAGGCCATCGCGAAGCGACGCGACCGAAGGGAGCGCCCTTGACGCGGTGGTGGAGGGAGCCACACTCGGATCAAGGGCGGCCGCACCAGAAGCCCACACGCAACCCCCACCCGTACGACCTCAGAGACCCGCCACTCCACCCGGACCCCCGCCCCCACCACCTCAGAAACCCGCCCCTCCCGACCCCGCCAGCCAGAGCGCGCCCGACGCTCACGCCCACGCCAGGATCTCCGGCGCCGCCTCCGCCAGCGTTGCGAAGTGGCGATGCGAACCCTCCGACCCCGTCGCGGCGTTCACCGTCCAGACCGTCATCCCCGCCGCTCGGCCCGACCGTACGCCCGACGGCGCGTCCTCGATCACCAGGCAGTCCGCGGGATCCGCGCCCAGCTTCTCGGCGGCGAGGAGGTACGGCACCGGCGAGGGCTTGCCCTCGCTCACCGACGCCGCGTCCACGATCAGCGCGGGCATCGGCAGCCCGGTCCGCTCGAACCGGCCGCGCACCCGGTGCTCGTAGTTCGACGTGACCAGCGCCCAGCGGTCGGCGGGCAGGGCCTTCAGCAGCTCCGCGGCGCCGTCGAAGGCCGCATACGTGCCCGTCCGTACGTCCTCGTCCTCCAGCTCGTGCAGCAGCGCCAGGCACGCGGCCGGGTCCGCCCCTGGCACGACGGCCGCGAACGTCTCCACCGGCCGTGTCCGGAGAGCGACGGCGTACACCTCGTCGCCGTCGAGCCCGTGGCGTGCGGCCCAGGCGTGCCAGACGCGCCGCTGGTTCTCGACGGCGTCCATGAGGGTGCCGTCGACGTCGAAGAGTACGAAGTTCTTACCGGTCACGCGCCAGAGGCTACGCCCACACGCCCGCACGCCTACGAGCCCCTGAGGTCCGGTCACGCATCGCGGGGCCGCCGGCGCCGACGTCGACGCCCGGCGCCGATGAGTTTTCGGCGCGGCCGCCGTCTACCC
This sequence comes from Streptomyces sp. NPDC127114, assembly GCF_042677525.1. NCBI lineage: Bacteria > Bacillati > Actinomycetota > Actinomycetes > Kitasatosporales > Streptomycetaceae > Streptomyces > Streptomyces sp. NPDC127114. The sequence continues at coordinate 140,061 of NZ_JBHXTJ010000021.1, read as the reverse complement.
CTCGTAACCCCCCCGAGAGGAGACCGAGAAATGCCCTACGTTGACGTCAACGGAATGACCCTGTGGTTCGAGGAGCACGGCACCGCCGCCACCTCGGGTGTGCCGCCGCTCGTCCTGCTCCACGGCGGGTTCGGAGCCGGGGAGATGTTCCAGCCGTTCCTCGCCTCGGAGGTCGGGGAAGGGCGGCGCGTCATCACCGTCGACCTCCAGGCGCACGGGCGGACGCCGGACGTCGACGGGCGGCCGATGTCGATGGAGGTGATGGCGGACGACGTCGCCGGACTGCTCAAGCACCTCGGCGGCGAGGCCGTCGACGTCCTCGGCTACTCCCTCGGCGCGGGCGCCGCCATGCGGCTGGCGATCCAGCACCCGGACCTGGTCCGGCGGCTCGTGGTGGTGTCTATGCCGGCCCGGCGCGAGGGATGGTTCCCCGAGGTCACGGCGCAGATGGACCAGATGGACGAGGGCGCGGCGGAGGCGCTGAAGCAGTCGCCGATGTACGAGCTGTACGCGCGGATCGCGCCGCGCGTCGAGGACTGGCCGGTGCTGGTGGAGAAGGTCGCGTCGATGACCCGGCGTGACTACGACTGGAGCGAGGAGATCGCCGGCGTCACCGCGCCCGTGCTGCTGGTCTTCGCCGACGGCGACGGCATCCGCCCGGCGCACATGGTGGAGTTCTTCGGCCTCCTCGGCGGCGGCCTGAAGGACCCGGGATGGGACGGCGGCGACCGGCCCGCCGCCCGCCTCGCGGTCGTTCCCGGCGCCACGCACTACGACCTGATGTTCTCGCCGCTCCTCCCCGGAGTCGTCGGCGCGTTTCTCGCCCAGTGACGTTTCTGTGGTGAAAACGGTCCTCCTGGAGAGTGAGTAAAGCTCCCGTATGCGAAGGTTCGAGCTTGTCTCCCGAAATCATCTTGTTTTGGCAAAGTGCCAGCGTGTTGATGAGGAGTCAGTCTGTGAACCACTTCAGCTACGGCAACGACCTGCGGGCGCGGATCGCCGCGCCCGGCACCACACCCCTGATCGGCGTCTACGACATGTACTCGGCGTCCGTCGCCGCCGAGCACTACGACGGGATGTTCGTCTCCGGCTTCGGCTTCGCCGCCTCGCACTACGGACTGCCGGACATCGGGTTCATCGCGTGGCCGGACATGGTGGCGTTCGTGCAGCGGCTGCGCGGCGCGTTCCCGCGGCACCACCTGCTCGTCGACATCGACGACGGCTACGTCGACCCCGAGGTGGCCTGTCACGTCGTGGAGGGCCTGGAGCGGATCGGCGCCTCCGGCGTGATCCTGGAGGACCAGAAGCGGCCGCGGCGCTGCGGGCACGCGGACGGGAAGCAGGTGCTGCCGCTGGACGAGTACCTCGCCAAGCTGGAGATGGTGCTCCAGACCCGGCGGGACCTGGTGGTCGTGGCCCGTACGGACGCGACGGACGAGGACGACATCCTGCACCGGGCCCAGCGTCTGGCGGCGACGGAGGCGGACGTGGTCCTGGTGGACGGCGTTCGGAGCGTGGAGTGGATCCGGCGGATCCGCGAGGTCGTCGACGGCAAGCCGCTGCTGTTCAACCAGATCGCGGGCGGCAAGTCGCCGCGGCTGTCGCTCTCCGAGCTGTCGGAGCTGGGCGTGGACGTGGCGATCTACAGCACGCCGTGCCTCTTCGCGGCGCACGCGGCGATGGACTCGGCACTGGCCGAGCTGAAGGCCGCCGACGGGCGGCTGCCGTCCTTCGACCCGGAGAGCGGCGTCGGCGTCGCCGCCTCGACCCGGCTCCTGGAGCGGAACATCGCCCGGCACCACGGGGCGCGCGAGCACGTCGGGCGGGCAGTGCGGGGCGGGAAGGCCGAGCAGGCTGTGCGGGTGGGCGCGTGAGGGCGTCGATTCCGCGTCCGCGGAGGGCCCAGCCCGGCCAGCCCGGCCAGCCCGCCCAGCCCGGCCAGCCCGCCCAGACCGGCCAGCTCGGCCAGACCGGCCAGCTCGGCCAGACCGGCCAAGGGAGCCAGACCGCCCAAGCCGCCCAGACCGACGAGGTCGGCCAGGCCGGCCAGGCCGGCCAGGCCGGGCGGAGGGTTCGGGTCGGACAGGGGAGCCAGGCCGGTCGGGTGGGCCGGGCCGCGCTGCCGGTGCTCGGCGCGGTCCTGCTGGCCGCCGCCGGGGCGGCGCCCGCGGTGGCCGGCGGGAGCCTGGTGACCGTGATCGACAACTCGCACGCGGACTCCGTCCTGGAGGTCGACCGGGCGGCCAACCTCCAGTACGGCAGCAGCGGCACGGCCGGCAGCGACCACGACGGCAGCGCGGTCGACGCGCTCCAGACCCTGGTCGGCGCGGTGCACGCGTCCGACGACGACTGAGGGGCCTGAGCGAACGCCGAACGGCCGGACACCGCCCTCGTGGTGTCCGGCCGTCTCGCGCTGTGCCTGACCGCTGCCCGGCCCGCGCCTGGCTCTCGCCCGGCTCCCGGCCCGGCTTTCGCCCCGCGGTCAGTCCTCCAGCAGGTCCGGCAGGCCGAGCTCGTTCAGCTCGACGGGCTCCGGCCCGTCCTCCGCGTGGGCCACGGCGGTGGCGCTGGCCGGAGCGGCCTGAGCGGTGGCGGCGGCGAAGCCGAGGACGCCGCCGGCCAGGGCGACGGCGGCGACGAGGGAGCGGGTGGTGGTGGTGAGGTTCATGCCCGGGGAACGACTCCTCTCCCGCGGCGGTCACGGAGTGTGGCGCGGGAGAGGGAGAGGCGCGCGTCCATCCACCGTGCGCCCCCTTGCCGCCACCGCGCTCTCCGCCACCGCCCGCGTCAGGGCCTAGCGTCGCTCCACCACGCCCCGGACGTACGCCGCCTGCCCCGCGTGCTGGTTGTCCTCGGCGACCACGCTGATGAGGCGGACGCCGAGGGTGACGTGCGGGGTCCAGCGGGTGTCGACGACCCGGTCCAGGTCGGCGTCGGTGAGAGCGCCGACGTGGTCGAGGGTGCGGGCGTGAACGGCGTCGTAGTAGTCGAGCAGGAGGTCGGCCGGCGCACGGACGGCCGCCACCTGCTTGCTGCTGTGGCCGAAGCCGGTGGCGTCCTCCGGGAACGGCAGGCCGAAGCGGCCGGACCAGCCGTCGGCCGTCCACACCTGCTCGGTCCCGAAGGCGTCGGCGACGTGGTCGTCCTGGATCCGGGTCAGGTGCCAGACCAGCCAGGCGATGGAGTTGGCGTCGGGATCGATCCGTACGGTCAGCTCGTCGTCCGACAGGCCCTCGACGGCCTCGTGCACGGCCTCCTGGATCCGGCCGAAGGCGTCAAGGAGAAGCTCCGCGCTCTTCATGGCGTCACGGTACGCGCTCAGACACGGTGGTAGTGGTAGCCCTCGCCGTGGGACGGGCCCACGTCGTGGAGGATGCCGCTCGGTACCGCGAGCTTGAACGCCGACGTGTCGCCGTTCGTGCAGTAGGGGTACCCGCCGGACTTGGCCTGGTCGACGGTGGTGGTGCCCAGGTTGATGCGCTTGCCGCCGTCGGTGATCGAGACCAGCTTGGCCACGTACTCGCAGTGCGCTCCGTTGGTGTCGCTGATCATCCTGGCGGCGATCTGGCCGGGGGCCACCCGGTAGATGTAGACCGTTTCCGGCTGCCCGATGTTGTACTGCGCCGTGTACTTCCAGGTGCCGACGAAGCCCGAGGGGACCGTGTTGCCGCCGGTGGCCGGGGCCTGGGTGGTCGCCGGCGGCCTGGTCGTCGTACCGCCGCCGGACGACGAACCACCGGAGCTCGTCGAGGAACCGCCTCCAGAGGCGGTGCCGCCGGAAGCCCCTCCGGAGGCACCGCCGGAAGCGCCGCCCGAGGCCGTGCCTCCGCCGCTCGCGGGCAGACCGCCGACCGCGCCGCCGCCGCCCGCCGCCGCGTCACCGGGCGGCGGGGCCGCCGTCGGGTTCTGGCCCGGCGGCGTGGTGGCCGTGCCGGGCGGGGGAGCGGAGGAGGGGCCGGTGGTGGTCGTCGCGGGCGGCGGGGCGCTGCTCGACGCGCCGGGTGCGCCTCCGAGATCGCGCTCGCGGGCGCCGTCGTCGATCAGCTTCACCACCGTGCCGCTGATGCCGAGGACGACGAAGACGGCCGCGACGACCGTCCAGACGCGGGAGGCGCGGCGCGGCTCGCGGCGCACGGCGGCGGGTGTGGCGGCGACCGCGTCCGCGGCGCCGGCCGTGCCGGGCTCCTTCGGGCGCGGTCCCGTCGTGCCGGTGTCGGACGCCTCCCCGGCCGCACCGGCCTTCGCGGCCTCACCCGTCCTGCCGGCCCCCGTGGCCGCACCCCCCTTGCCGGCCTCCGTGGCCGCCGCCTCCCGCTCCAGCTCCTCCGACAGCGCTTCCACGTCGAGCAGCCGGGCCGCCTGTCGGGCGAGGCGGGCCACGAGCTCGGGCGGCAGCCAGGCGCCGCCCGCGGCGGGGCCGCGGCCGGACTCCTCGCCCGGGAGGGCCGGGTCGGCGAGCAGGGTGGCGATGGCGGGCCGCTGCTCCGGGTCCTTGGTGAGGCAGCGGGCGATGAAGCCGCGCAGCTCCTCGGACCCGACCCGGTCGAGCTCGGGCTCGGCCTCCACGATCTGGAACATGATCGCGTGCTGGTTGCTGGCGCCGTGCCCGAACGGCAGCCGCCCGGTCGCCGCGTACATGAGGACGCAGCCGAGCGCGAAGACGTCGGCGGCCGGGCCGAGCGACTCGCCGCGGACCTGCTCGGGGGCCATGAAGCCGGGGGAGCCGACGACCATGCCGGTGCTGGTGAGCAGCGACTCGACGGAGGGTTCCAGGGCCCGCGCGATGCCGAAGTCGATCACCCGGGGGCCCTCGACGGTGAGCATCACGTTGGAGGGCTTGAGGTCCCGGTGCAGGATGCCGGCGCCGTGGATGCCCTGGAGGGCCCGCAGCAGGCCGAGCGCGAGGGCCAGGATCGAGTCGGCGGGCAGCGGGCCGTGCTCCCGTACGACCTGTTCGAGGGAGGGACCGGGTACGAAGCCGGTGGCCACCCAGGGGCGGTCGGCCTCGGGGTCGGCGTCCAGGACAGGCGCGGTGTAGTGCTCGCCGACCTTCCGTACGGCGTCGATCTCCCGGCGGAAGCGGGCCCGGAACTGGGGGTCCTGCGCGTGCTCCGCGTGCACGATCTTGACCGCGACCGTCCGCCCGCCCTCGGAGCGGGCCAGGTAGACCCGTCCCATGCCGCCGGAGCCGAGCCGGCCGAGGAGCCGGTACGGCCCGATCGCGCGCGGGTCGCCGGCGCCGAGCGGCTCCATGCCGCTGATGCCCGCGCCCTCTCCCTTGCCCTTCACGCCGCTCATGCCGGTCTGGCCCCCCTGGTCGTCCCTGCCCGATGGTCGGTCGAACGCGCACAGCGTAGATGAGTACGCGTCAACTGGACGCCCTGGACGGGCCCTTGGGTTCCTCCACTATCCATCTATCTCTGAAACGTATCCCTGCGCCCCTACGCGAACCAGCCCCCCGGCGCGCGAACCAGCCCCCGGCGCTCACCCACGGAGGTGCGCCCGGCGCCACCGCGCCGCTTCCGCCTCCACGTCGAACAGTGTCAGGTTCAGCGGCGGACCGGCCGGCGGGCGGGCGAGGGCTTCGGCGATCTTGGTGTTGATGTCGCCGAGGACGCGGCGCAGCTGGGCCTCCGACACCGCTTCCCGAGCGGCGCGCGCCGCGTCCTCGGCGTCCTTGCGCAGGGCCAGCGACGGCGGGAGTGCCGACAGGCCCTCGCGGTGCATCTTCCGCCTGACCCACCACAGCTCGTCGTACGGCGCGGCGTCGTCGTCGAGCGGCTTGCCGAAGCCCTCGAGCCGGGAGAACTCGCCGCGCTCGGTCGCCTCGCGGATCTGCTTGTCCACGAATGACTCGAAGCTGACGCCGGGCGGTTTGCGTTCGGTCATGTGTTCAGCGTAAGACCGGGGGACGGCCACGGCCGGGCCTTTTCGGTACGGGGCCGGAAACGGCAGGAGCCCCGCTCGTGCGCTTCGCGCACGGAGCGGGGCTCCTTGGGTACAGCTCTAGAGGATCGCGATCGTCGACCCCGGGGTCACTTAGACCGGGGTGACGTTCTCCGCCTGCGGGCCCTTCGGGCCCTGCGTGACGTCGAAGTTCACCTGCTGGTTCTCCTCGAGGGAGCGGAAGCCAGAGGCGTTGATCGCGGAGTAGTGGACGAAGACATCCGGGCCGCCGCCTTCCTGGGCAATGAAGCCGAAGCCCTTTTCAGCGTTGAACCACTTCACGGTTCCGGTAGCCATGAGCCCTCCTATGGGCCAAAGGGTCGCCCTGCTCCAGAACCTGCAACCAAGTCTGAAAACTACAAAAGCCTGCGGGTCACATGCTCCGCAGGCTCTGTACTGCAAGGGAAACCAAACTGCAACTTGCGTTGAGCGTAGCACGCAGCGTGCTCGGAGCGGTAGAGGGAAAGATCACGTCACCCGAATGTTTGGCGCGTCTCTCACGCGCTGACGGGATCGGGGCGCGGTGTCGCTCGTACGCCCCCGGCGATGTCCGCCTGGCGAGACGGGTCTAGCCTCGCGATGTGGACAATGCAACCGATGCCGCGGCCGATGAGCAGCGGCGCAGCCGGCCCCGCGTGGGACACATCCAGTTCCTGAACTGCCTTCCCCTTTATTGGGGCCTCGCCCGGACCGGAACGCTGCTCGACCTGGAGCTGACGAAGGACACGCCGGAGAAGCTCAGCGAACGGCTGGTGCGTGGGGACCTGGATATCGGTCCCATCACGCTCGTCGAATACCTCCGGCACGCCGACGAGCTCGTCGCGCTGCCGGACATCGCCGTGGGCTGTGACGGGCCCGTCATGTCGTGCGTGATCGTCTCCCAGCGGCCGCTGGCCGAGCTGGACGGCGCGCGGGTCGCGCTCGGCTCGACCTCCCGCACCTCGGTGCGTCTGGCGCAGCTGCTGCTCGCCGAGTCGTACGGCGTGTCGCCCGACTACTACGCGTGTCCGCCCGACCTCGGTCTGATGATGCAGGAGGCGGAGGCGGCGGTGCTGATCGGCGACGCCGCGCTGCGGGCCTCGCTGCACGACGCGCCGCGGCTCGGGCTCCAGGTCCACGACCTGGGGCTGATGTGGAAGGAGTGGACGGGCCTTCCGTTCGTCTTCGCCGTGTGGGCGGTCCGCAAGGACTTCCTGGCGCGCGAGCCGGAGACCGTCCGTGACGTCCACCGGGCCTTCCTGGCCTCGCGTGACCTGTCGCTGGAGGAGGTCACCAAGGTGGCGGAGCAGGCGGCGCGCTGGGAGTCCTTCGACGCGGAGCTGCTGGAGCGGTACTTCCGTACGCTCGACTTCCGCTTCGGGCCGGAGCAGCTGGCGGGGGTGCGGGAGTTCGCCCGCCGGACCGGCCCGACGACCGGTTTTCCCGCGGACGTACGGGTGGAGCTGCTCGGCTCCCGCTAGCCGGCGGTGGGCTGTTCCGGCTCGGACGGGACCGGGCCCTGGATGTGCCGGCTGATCCAGGCCATCGTCCCGTCGTTCATGCCCCGCATGTAGGAGCGGGCGTTGTGCTCGCCGTCCTGGATGACCTGGAGCCGGGTCTTCAGGGGGCCCTTCGTGTACGTGCGCATGAAGGCCCTGAGCCTGGCCATGCCCGACTCCTTGGTGCCGATCTGGAAGGCCACGTAGGTCCGGTACGCCGGCTTGTCGGGTTTCCGGCCGAGGGCGGCGGCCAGCTTCTCCGGGTTGTTGGCCTGCCGCTCGGCCTCGTGCCCCTTCCAGAGCGGGGAGTCCGGAACGGTGTCCGGGCCGGAGGCGATGACGGCCTTGAACTTGTCCGGCTTCTGCAGCACGGACTTCAGTCCGGCGAAGCCGCCCGAGGACGAGCCCATGAAGGCCCAGCCGTCCCGGGAGTCGAAGGTGCGGAAATTGGCCCGTACGAAATCGGGGACGTCCTCGGTCAGCCAGGTGCCCATTTTCGGCTGCCCGGGGATATCACTGCCGTCGTGGTAGAACTCGGCGCTCGGGTTGAGAACGGGCATCACGACGATGAACGGTTGGCTCTTCCCTTCGTCCACCCAGCGGCTGATGTTCCCCTGGAGGTCGATGCCCTTGCCCGTCCAGTAATTCGTGGGGAACCCCTTTCCGCCGGGCAGCGTGATGAGGACGGGGAAGCCGCTGTCGGCGTACGCCGGGTCGAAATACTGTTTCGGCGCCCATACCCAGACCCGGCCGGTGAATCCCGACTTCTCCCCGTGCAGCTCGGTCATGCCGATCTTGGTGCCGTCGTCGAGGGTGCGGTGCACCGTGAAGGAGGCCTTGGGGCCGGTGGGGAAGACGGTCCTCGGCACCCCGGCTCCCGGCTTGTGCTGCCGCACGGCCTGCTGCTGGGCCGACCGCTCGCTCCGCGGCGTGTCGAAGGAGACGGGATCGCCCTCGTCGGAGCAGCCCGTGACCAGACCGAGCGTGGTGCCGAGGGCGAGGGCGGCCGCGAGGATCCGGGCCGGGCGGCGGCGACGTTTCATGACGTGCTCCGGGTGCGATTCGGGCGATACGGAGGTTATGGAGGATTCCGGAGAAGGAGAGGGTCCCGGCGGCCGATCGGTTGGCTCGGGACCGGCACCAATCCGCGCGAAGGCCCTGGCGTAGGCTGGTTCGGTCCGTTCAGTACGCACCGGTTCGCGTACGCACGCCTCCGAAAGGGACACACCCGGTGACCGAGAACGCCGAACTCACGTCTTTTGATGTCACAGCTGTTCTCGACCGCGCCGCCGCGGGTGGCCGGATCTCCGCCGAGGAGGCGCTCGGCCTCTACCGATCGGCGCCGCTGCACGCGCTGGGCGCCGCCGCCGACGCGGTGCGCCGCCGCCGGTACGCGGGGACCGAGCACATCGCGACGTACATCATCGAGCGCAACATCAACTACACGAACGTCTGTGTGACGGCGTGCAAGTTCTGCGCGTTCTACGCCGCCCCGAAGGACACCAAGAAGGGCTGGACCCGCGACCTCGACGACATCCTGCGCCGCTGCGCGGAGACCGTGGAGCTCGGCGGCACCCAGATCATGTTCCAGGGCGGCCACCACCCGGACTACGGGGTCGAGTACTACGAGAAGCACTTCTCGGCGATCAAGCGGGAGTTCCCGCAGCTGGTCATCCACTCCCTCGGCGCGTCCGAGGTCGAGCACATGGCCCGCATCTCCGGCGTCTCCGTCGAGGAGGCCATCACCCGCATCCACGAGGCCGGCCTCGACTCCTTCGCGGGCGCCGGCGCCGAGCTGCTGCCCGAGCGGCCCCGCAAGGCCATCGCGCCGCTCAAGGAGTCCGGCGAGCGCTGGCTGGAGATCATGGAGATCGCCCACAAGCTGGGCGTCGAGTCGACCTCGACGATGCTCATGGGCACCGGCGAGACCAACGCCGAGCGCATCGAGCACCTGCGGATGATCCGCGACGTGCAGGACCGGACGGGCGGCTTCCGGGCCTTCATCCCGTACACGTACCAGCCCGAGAACAACCACCTGAAGGGCCGTACGCAGGCCACGATCTTCGAGTACCTGCGGATGATCGCCGTCGCGCGGCTCTTCCTGGACAACGTCGCCCACATCCAGGGCTCGTGGCTGACCGTCGGCAAGGAGGCCGGCCAGCTGTCGCTGCACTACGGCGCGGACGACCTGGGCTCGATCATGCTGGAGGAGAACGTGGTCTCCTCGGCCGGTGCGAAGCACCGCTCCAACCGCATGGAGATCATCGACCTGATCCGCAAGGCCGGGCGCGTCCCGGCCCAGCGCGCGACGACGTACGAGCACCTGGTCGTCCACGACGACCCGGCGAACGACCCGGTCGACGAGCGGGTGGTCTCCCACATCTCGTCCATCGCGATCGAGGGCGGCACCGCGCACCCCGAGCTGAAGCTGCTCGACGCCAAGTAGGACCGGAGAAGGGGCACGACTGTGCTGACGCTGCACGTCGCCGACGCGTCGCCCGAGAACGCGGTCCTGGTCGACGGCGCGCTCGTCGCGGCCGTCGGCCCGTACGAGGAGCTGGCCGCGGCCAACCAGGACGCCCGGCTGCGCCGGTGGCCCGGCATCCTCACGCCCGGGCTGCTCAACCCGTACGGCCCCGAACTCCTCGAACAGACCTACCACCCGGACCCGCGCGAGGCCGACACCTACGGCACCGAGCCGATCACGGGCGAACGGGCGCGGGAGATCTTCCACGCCGAGCCCGTGCGGCTCGGCGCCAGCGCGCGGCGCGGGGTGCAGCGGCTCCTCGCGCACGGGACGGTCGCCGTCGCCGGCGAGCTGCGCGGCCGGGCCGCCCTGGACGCGGTGCGCCGGGCCGGGCTGGCGGTGGGGCAGCGCCCGCCGAACCTGCCGGGACCGCCGTCCCTCTCGCCGACGCCGCTCGTGCTGCTGCCGCGCCTGGCGGCGGGCGGTCCTGCGCGCTTCGCCGTGTTCGACGTGCCCGACCGGGCGTCCCTCGTCCGCCTGGGCCCGGCGACCTGTGTCGCCACCGTTCTCGGCGGCCGCCTGGTCTACCGGGCCCGCTGACCGGGCGGGGCCGGTCCCGCCCGGTGGAGGGGGCGGCTGCAACAATGGTCCGGTGACCCGCGCATCCCTGGACAAGCAGCCGCACGAAGTCGCCTCGATGTTCGACGACGTGGCGGCGAACTACGACCTCACCAACGACGTCCTGTCGCTCGGCCAGGACCGGCGCTGGCGCAAGGAGGTCGCCAAGGCGGTCGACGCGCGCCCCGCGCAGAAGATCCTCGACCTCGCCGCCGGCACCGCGACCTCCTCGCAGCCCTTCGCCCGCGCCGGGGCGTACGTCGTGCCCTGCGACTTCTCGCTCGGCATGCTCAGGGTCGGCAAGAAGAACCACCCGTGGATGCCGTTCACCGCGGGCGACGGCACGAAGCTGCCCTTCAAGGACGAGGTCTTCGACGCCGTCACCATCTCCTTCGGGCTGCGCAACATCCAGGACACCGACCAGGCGCTGCGCGAGCTGTACCGGGTGACGAAGCCCGGCGGCCGGGTCGTCATCTGCGAGTTCTCGCACGCCACCTGGGCGCCGTTCCGCACGGTGTACGAGGAGTACCTGATGCGCGCCCTGCCGCCGGTGGCCCGGGCCGTCTCCTCCAACCCCGACGCGTACGTCTACCTCGCCGAGTCCATCCGGTCCTGGCCGGACCAGCCGACCCTCGCGGGGATGCTGCAGAAGGCTGGCTGGGAGCGGGTGGCCTGGCGCAACCTGACGGGCGGAATCGTCGCGATGCACCGGGGCTTCAAGGCGTAATCCCCCGCAATAGACTGCAACCGTCCCGTTCATCGACCCTCCGGGAGACCCCGCCGTGACCGAGCAGCCCCTCTCCGAGCACAGCGCAGACGTGATCGTCGTCGGGGCGGGCCCGGCCGGCTCGACCACCGCGTACTACCTGGCCAAGGCGGGGCTCGACGTCCTGCTCCTGGAGAAGACCGCGTTCCCGCGCGAGAAGGTGTGCGGTGACGGGCTCACGCCGCGCGCCACCAAGCAGCTCGTCGCGATGGGCATCGACATCTCCGAAGAGGCCGGCTGGCTGCGGAACAAGGGGCTGCGGATCATCGGCGGCGGTGTGCGGCTCGAACTCGACTGGCCGGACCTCGCCTCGTACCCGGACTACGGACTCGTCCGCAAGCGTGACGACTTCGACGAGATGCTTGCCCGGCAGGCGCAGAAGGCGGGCGCGCGGCTGTACGAGCGCTGCAACGTCGGCGCCCCCGTCATCGACGACCGCACGGGCCGGATCACCGGCGTCCACGCCAAGCTCGGCGAGGAGAAGCGCGAGGTCACCTTCCACGCGCCGCTCGTCGTCGCCGCCGACGGCAACTCCACCCGTCTGTCCCTCGCGATGGGTCTGCACCGGCGCGAGGACCGGCCGATGGGCGTCGCCGTGCGGACGTACTTCACGACCCCGCGGCACCAGGACGACTACCTGGAGTCCTGGCTGGAGCTGTGGGACCGGCGCGGCCCGCAGGACCGGCTGCTCCCCGGCTACGGCTGGATCTTCGGCATGGGCGACGGCACCTCCAACGTGGGCCTCGGCATCCTCGACTCCTCCTCCGCCTTCCGCGAGCTGGACTGGCGCGAGGTCCTCAAGGCCTGGTGCGCCTCCATGCCGGAGGACTGGGGCTTCACCCCGGACAACATGACCACCCCGATCCGCGGCGCGGCGCTGCCGATGGCCTTCAACCGGCAGCCGCACTACACCAAGGGCCTGCTGCTCGTCGGCGACGCCGGCGGTCTGGTCAACCCGTTCAACGGCGAGGGCATCGCCTACGCGATGGAGTCCGGCCAGATCGCCGCCGACGTCATCGTCCAGGCCCACGCCCGCCAGACCCCCGCCCAGCGCGAACTGGCCCTGCGGAACTACCCGCAGATCCTCAAGGACACCTACGGCGGCTACTACACGCTGGGCCGCGCCTTCGTGAAGCTCATCGGCAACCCCAAGGTCATGAAGATCGCGACCCAGCGCGGCCTGACCCACCCGCTGCTGATGAAGTTCACGCTGAAGATGCTGGCCAACCTCACCGACCCGACCGGCGGCGACGCCATGGACCGCATCATCAACGGGCTTTCGAAGGTGGCCCCGAAGGCCTGAGCGCGAACGACCGCCGGTAGGCGCCGGGGGACACCCCGACCGTGCGGGTGAAGTGGCGGCGCAGGTTGGCCGCGGAGCCCAGGCCGCTCTGCTCGCCGACGCGTTCCACCGGCAGGTCGGTGGATTCGAGGAGCGTACGGGCCCGGGCCACGCGCTCGCCGAGGAGCCACTGCAGCGGTGTCGTGCCGTGCGTCTCGCGGACCCGCCGGTGGAAGGTACGCGGGCTCATGTGGGCGCGGCGGGCCAGCTCCTCCACGGTCAGCGGCTCGTGGAGGTGTTCCACGGCCCACTGCAGGGCCGTCCCGAGGCCGTCGTCCTCGGCCGGGGGCACCGGTGCCTCGACGTACTGCGGGCGGTCGCCCGGCCGGAGGGCGGGCACGACCATGCGCTGGGCGAGGGCGGCCGCGACACCCGCGCCGAGGTCCTTCCGTACGAGGTGCAGGCACAGGTCGAGGCCGGCGGCGGCGCCCGCGCTGGTGAACACCCGCCCCTCGTCGGTGTACAGCGCCGAGGCGTCGACGGTGACCCGCGGGTGGCGGGCGGCCAGCGCGGGCGCGTAGTCGCGGTGGACGACGGCACGGTGGCCGTCCAGGACTCCCGCCGCCGCGAGGGCGAAGGCGCCGGTGCACATCGACACCATGCGCGCTCCCGCCGCGTCCGCCTCCCGCAAGGCCGCGACGAGCTCGGCGGGCAGCTCCTGACGGCCCTCGGCCATCGCGAGCGGCACCGACGGCACGATCACGGTGTCCGCGCCGGCGACCCCGTCGACGCCGTGGGTCCCGTACGGAGCCGGGCCGTGGACCCGCAGCTCGTACCAGGGGTCGGCCAGGTCGGTGTGCGGGATCCCGAACACCATGGACACCGTGGACAGTTCGTACAGGTCCCACGGCGAGAGGGCGCCCTGTTCGTCGGGCACGAGGACGACGGCGACGGCTCCAGCGCTCATGCCCACGACGGTACGGCAGGCCACTGACAGCGTGGCAGGAACCGTGCGCCGGACGTCAGTTACGCCGCTGTCGGCGCGCCCGCCGCGCTGCGAGCGTGGAGCCATGAACGAGATGCACAAGGAGAACGTCACCGTCATCGGCCTCGGGCAGATGGGCGCCGCCCTCGCGGGCGCGTTCCTCGACGCCGGCCACCCCACCACCGTCTTCAACCGCAGCCCCGAGAAGGCCGGGCCGCTCGTCGCGCGCGGCGCCCGCCACGCCGCCACCGTCGCCGAGGCGGTCGCGGCGAGCGAACTCGTCGTGGTCTGCGTCCTCGACCACGACGCCGTCCGCGGCCTCCTCGGCCCGCTCGCCGACGCGCTGCGCGGCAAGGTCCTCGTCAACCTCACCTCCGGTTCGCCCGAGCAGGCCCGTGCGGAGGCGGAGTGGGCCGCCGGGCACGGCATCGGCTACCTCGACGGCGGGATCATGACCACCCCGCCCGGCGTCGGCGACAGCGCCAACATGATCCTGTACGCGGGCGGTCCCGAGCTCCTGGCCGCGCACCGTCCGACGCTCGCCGTGCTCGGCGACCCGGTCGACCTGGGGCCGGACGCGGGCCTCGCCTCGCTCTACGACGCCGGTCTGCTCGGCCTGATGTGGTCGGTGTTCGGCGGCTGGCTGCACGCGACCGCGCTGACCGGAGCCGACGGGGTGCCGGCCAAGGAGTTCACGCCGGTGGCGGTGCGCTGGCTGCGCACGGTGTCCTGGTTCCTCACCACGTACGCCGACCAGATCGACGCGGGGGAGTACCCGGGCGACGACGCCACCATCGACGTCCAGGTCGCGGGCATCGGACACCTGCTGCACGCGGGCGAGGCCCGGGGCGTCGACAACCGGCTCCCGGAACTGCACCTGGAGATGATGAGGCAGGCGGTGGCGGCCGGCCACGGCGGGGACAGCTACGCGCGGATCATCGAGGCGTTCCGGAGGTAGAGCGCGCCCGGGCGGCACGGCGCGCCGGGCGCACGGCCGCCGGCCCGCACGGCGAAGGGCCGCCACTCCCGTGAGAGTGACGGCCCTTCGCCGTGGTGCGGGTGGCGGATCCGGGGATCAGCCGATGGCCAGCTTGTTCTTCCAGCCGACGCCGCCGTCGGTCTCCGAGACGACCTCGACCGGCGCGCCGTGGGCCTGGGCGCCGCCCGGGTAGAAGCGGGCCGAGTTGTCGCCCATCACGGCCCACATGTCCGGGATGCCGTCGCCGTTGGCGTCCGGCGTGCCCGTGAGCAGCCGCACGTTGGTGGCGTCCCAGCCGCCGGTGCCGTACACGCCGTCCTCGCCGTTGAGCGAGTCCGCGGCGGCGGCGAGCGACGTGAGGCTCGTGCCGGTGCCGTCGCCGTCCTTCTTGCCGTAGCGGATGAGGAGGCGGTTGGAGGCGTAGGTGCGGTAGACGAGGTCGACCGCGCCGTCCTTGTTGTGGTCGCCGACGGAGACGATGTCGCGCTCCGCCCACGGGCTGCTGGACAGGCGGACCGACTTGGAGACGCTGCCGCCGGTGTAGCCGAGGAGCGCCCAGAAGGCGTCGCCCTCGGTGGCGAGCATGTCCGGCTTGCGGTCGCCGTCGATGTCGCCGACGGACATGAGCTGGCTGAGGCCGGCCGGGTTCGGGGAACCGGGCGGCAGCAGCATCTCGGTGCGGCGGCTGACGTCGACGCCGCCGAGGCCGTTGCCGGGGTAGATCCACAGCTTGCCGTCGGGCATGCGGGCGACGAGGTCCTGGTAGCCGTCGGCACCCCAGTAGTCGCCGTTGTGGGTGATCAGCGCGCCCTTCCAGTAGCCGCGGGCGACCTTGCCGTCGGCCTGGCCGGCCGCGTCGAGGGAGTAGTTGACGTCGCCCTTGGACAGGTTGGGGTAGAGCCGCAGGTCGCCGTAGCCGTCGACGACGAACAGGTCGGCCAGCCGGTCGCCGGTGGTGTCGCCGGGGCCGTCGGTGCCGGCGGGCGGTGTGGCGTAGGTGAGGTAGTCGGCGCGGTCGGACCAGTTGCCCGCCTTGTCCTTGGTCTTCACGTAGAGGACGTTCGGACCGGCGTGCACCGGCTTGAGGTCGATGTACCAGACGCCGTTGGCGAACGTGGCCGGCTTGTCGTACGAGGTGGTGTCGACGCTGTACCAGTAGCCGGCGATGTCGTTGCCGCCGCCGGTGATGGTCACCCTGCCGGTGGTGCCGAGGGCCGGGCCCCACTTCTCCGTCTCGTCCCAGTCGGGCCAGACGGCGGAGGCGAGGACGGGCGGGCCGGGCTTGCTGGTGTCGACCGTGAAGTAGCAGGTGTCGGAGTACGCGGAGTGGGCGTCCTGGGTGTCCCAGGCCTGCGCGCGGTAGGCGTAGGTGCGGACGCTGTTCGCGGGGAAGGTCGCGGAGGTGATCCGCTTGCTGACCGCGCCGGTGCTGCTGAGGGTGGGCTTGCCGTCGTAGAGGACGGGGCCGCCGGCCGGGCTGGTCTGCCAGATCTTCAGGTGGACGGCTTCCAGGTTGTCGTCGGGGTCGGACGACTTGGCGGAGACGGTGACGTCACCGATGCCCAGGCGCGGGCCCGGGGAGCTGGTGGCGCACTTGCCGCCGGGGCTGGTGGCCAGCGAGCTCGGGGTGCGGGGCGGCCGGTTGTAGACGGTCGTCATGACCGGGTTGTCGCGGAACTTCTTCCAGGAGTAGACGCTGGTCTCGCTGGTGGCCTTGACGCCCAGGGTGATGTTGGGCCAGCCGGCCGCGTTCGCCTTGACCGCGGCGGCCTTCGCGTCGAAGCCGATGTAGTCGTCGGGGCAGCTGGAGCTGTAGCCGTGCGAGGCGGAGACCTTGTCCAGCTGGTCGGCCCAGTCCGGCTGGTTGTCCCAGCTGGTGGACGAGGAGATGGAGCCGGTCAGCCACAGTTCGACGTCGCGCTTGGAGCAGGACCACGAGTGGGTCTCGTACAGCCGGAACGTGGAGGACTTGATGATGGCGTCCTCGAGGTCCCAGTCGACCCGGAAGAAGGACCGGCCGGTGCCGTTGGTCTGGTTCTCGTAGCCGGCGCGGGCCTCGTCGGTGCCGCCGTTGAAGCCGGCGCCGTTCCAGAAGTTGGACTTCGGGTAGCGCTTGTAGGCGAGGGTCCAGGCCTGGGTGTGGCCGTTGAACGACGGGTCGATGAAGACCGGGTAGGTGGTCTTCGGGTCGTCCAGGAGCCGGGTGTCGGGCTTCAGCGTGAGCGTGCCGCCCTTGAGCTCCGAGCCGACGAGCGCGCTGTGCGTGCCGGGTTCGGGGCCTTCGAGGGCGTGCAGGCCGGCGAGGGCGGCGGGGAGGTTGGCGCGGTCCGGTGCGGCGCCGGTGTCGCTCGCGGTGTCCTTGCGGCCGGCGGAGTCCCACATCACGGGGGTGGGCGCGGTGACGAGTTCCTTGCCGGAGGCGTCGGTCCCGGACAGGCCCCCGGCGGCGTTCCGCTTCAGCGTGAGCGTGGGGGAGGACAGGGACAGCGTGAGCGAGCGGACGGCCGGACTGGCCGCGGCCTCACGGGTCTTGACGATCCACGACTGTGCGAAGCCGTCGTTCTTCGCCGTCAGGAGCAGGTCGACGCCCGGCAGGACCTCCGGGTAGAGCGCCCGGGTGCCGGCGACCTGAGGGGCGGGCAGGGCGGAGGGCCAGCCGACGTCCACCGTGTGGCCGCCGGTGGCGAAGCGGACGAGGGTGTTCCCGGCGGGGGCCGCGGGCTCCTGCGGGGTACGGGCGGCGGGACCGGCGGCCGGTCCCGCCGCCGGGCGTGCGGCGGCACGGGCGGCGCGCTCGGTTCCCCCGGCGCTCGCGCGGCCGGTGCCGCCGGAGAAGGTCAGTGCTCCGGTCGTCGCCCTGGTGCGGAAGCCGCCCGCGCCGTCGGACCGGAGCGAGGTGTCGATCGCGGTCCAGGAGCCGTCCGGGGTCTTCAGCCGGACCGGCGCGGTGGCCTGGTCCCGCGTGAACGTTCCGTCAGGGTTGGCGTACGTGGTGGCGTGGGTGGTGCGGAGTCCGGTCGCCTCGACGCGCTTGCCCGTCCGGCGGGCCTCCCGCATCGCGCCGTCCTCGTCGTACGGTCCCCTGGGCGCCGCCGCGGGTGCCGCGGACTTGTGTTCATCGCCGTCGAGCTGCGGCAGCACGACGAGGCCCGTCGCGGTGACAGCGGCCGTCAACGACGCCGCCACCCATAGGCGTATGCGTCGTCGAGGCCATGTGGGCCGTGTGGTCGTCACGGCGCTCCCCCAATTCCTCTTCTGTTTTCCGGAACGGGCCTCTCACGGCGCCCCCCGGCATAGCGGCCGAATCTTTGCACGACGGCGTGGGAAGCTCCGAATCGCCGCTCATCAGCAGCTTCCTGACCTAGCGTCAATGTCCGTTTAATGATCATCAGGGATATTTATCCCCGCTTTATGTGGGTGATTTCCCTGTGCCTCGCCATTCCGGTCATACTTCGGCGACTTTCTTTGTTCGACACTTTGGGGGAATCAACGTGTCTGTGTTCCGGTCCGGACCGCCGAGGGGAGGTGGCGGGAGACCACGCGGAGCGGTGGGGGCCGTCCTGGCGCTCGCGATATCCGCCACGCTCCTGCCCATCGAGGCGTGGGCCGACAGCCCGGTACGCGGTGGCGTCACTCTGCCCGACCTGCAGAGCACCAAGCCCGTACCCGGCGCCGACAGCGAGGCGGAGTTCAAGCTCCCGCCCGCACCCGACACCCAGGGGGAATACGCGGTCGAGCGCACGGCCGCACCGGAGAGCGGTACCGGCACCGTCGTCATCAACGGCGGTGCCGCGACGGCCAGTCAGTCGTCGCAGGTCCAGCCGTCCTCCGTCCAGCACGCGGTCTGGAGCGGTCCCCGCACCGCCCCGCCGCCCGTCACCGGCAAGCCCGGCGAGATGGTCCGCGTCGGCAGACTGCCGGTCATGCTCGGTGCCGCGCCCGGCACCTTCGACAAGGACGCCACGACCAAGGCGCCCGCCAAGGGCGCCAAGACGTCCGCCAAGAACGCCTCCCTCGCCACCCCGGCCGAGGACCCCGCGCCCACCGGCACCTGGCAGGTCACCGTCGCCTCGCGCGAGACGACCGAGGCCGCCGGCATCGACGGCGTCCTGATGAAGCTGGAGCCCGAGGCCGGCACGACCGGCCCCGTCCAGGTCGGCGTCAACTACAAGGCGTTCGAACAGCTCTACGGCGCCGACTGGGGCTCCCGGCTCCAGCTGATCCGGCTGCCCGAGTGCTTCCTGACCACCCCTGACGCCGAGGGCTGCTCCGACCCGATCGAGACCGGATCGGTCAACGACGCCGGCACCGACGTCGTCTCCACCACCGTGGACCCCGCGGCGACCGCGCCCGAGCCCGAGGTGACCCCCTCCGGCTTCACCCGCGTCTCCCACAGCGCCGTCCAGACCGCGGCCGGCGGCGGCTTCGTGCTCGCCGCGACCGGCGGCGGCGCCGGCTCCTCCGGCGACTACGCGGCGACCTCCCTCCAGCCCTCGGGCAAGTGGAGCCACGGCGGCGGGTCCGGCGGCTTCAACTGGAGCTACCCGGTCCAGGTGCCGCCGGTGATCGCCGGGCCCAAGCCCGACATCGCCCTGTCGTACTCGTCGCAGATGGTCGACGGCCGCACCTCCACCACGAACAACCAGGCCTCGTGGATCGGTGACGGCTGGGAGTACCACCCGGGCTTCATCGAGCGGCAGTTCCGCACCTGCACCGACGACCGCGGCAAGGACGCGCAGGACCGCGCGCCCAACAACGCGAAGAAGAAGACCGGCGACCTGTGCTGGTGGGGGAAGACCGAGAACGCGGTCCTCAGCCTCAACGGCTCCACCGCCCCCCTCGTCAAGGACGACAAGTCCGGCAAGTGGAAGCTCGCCAACGACGACGGCACCCGCGTCGAGTTCAAGACCGGTGCCGAGAACGGTGACAAGAGCGACCCCGACGGCAAGGACGACGGCGAGCACTGGATCATCACCACGCCGGACGGCGTCCGCTACCACTTCGGCCTCAACAGGCTGCCCGGCTGGACCGACGGCAAGCCGACCACCGACTCCGTCTTCACCGCCCCGGTCTTCGGCAACCACCCCGACGAGCCCTGCTACAAGTCGGGTGACTTCGCCGGCTCCTCCTGCACCCAGGCCTACCGCTGGAACCTCGACTACGTCGAGGACACCGCGCACAACGCCATGGCGGTCTACCACAAGAAGGAGATCAACCACTACGCGCGCAACGGGAAGGTCAAGACGCCCGTCGACTACGTGCGCGGCGGACACCCGGTCCGCATCGAGTACGGGCTGAGCAACCACACCGGCAACGTCTACGCCGCTCCGGCACCGGCGCGGGTGGTCTTCACCACGCCCGAGCGCTGCATGGAGACCGAGACCTTCGACTGCGCTCCGGAGAAGTTCACCAAGAAGGGCCAGGACGCCCAGCGCTGGCCGGACACCCCGTCCGACACGTACTGCGCCGAGAAGAAGAAGTGCTACGTCTCCTCGCCGACCTTCTGGACCCGGATCCGGCTGAGCGAGATCACCACCGAGGTCGCCACGGCCCCGGGCAGCACGGACTACCGCAAGGTGGACCGCTGGGAGCTGAAGCAGAACTTCCTGCACACCCGGTACGACACCAACCCGCCGCTCTGGCTGGACCGCATCGTCCGCACCGGCTACAGCGCCGGCGGCCAGGGCAAGTCCCTGCCGCCGGTGGTCTTCCACGCCAACGGCGACCCCATGCCCAACCGGGTCTCCAAGCCGACCGACGACCGCCCGCCGTTCGAGCGGCTGCGCATCGCCTCCGTCTACACCGAGACCGGCGGCGGCGTGAAGGTCACCTACTCCAAGCCGTGCGACCCGGACGCCCCGAAGCCCAAGCCCGAGGCGAACGGCACCCGCTGCTACCCGGTGAACTGGACTCCGTCGGGTGAGGACACCACCAAGCCCGAGTGGTTCAACAAGTACGTCGTCACCCGCATCCAGGAGGAGGACCACGTCGGCGGCGCGCCGCCGCAGGTGACCACCTACGAGTACGTCGGCGACGCCGGCTGGGCCAAGGACGACAGCGAGTTCACCAAGGCCAAGCAGCGCACCTGGAACGAGTGGCGCGGCTACGAGGCCGTACGCGTCCGCACGGGCGAGACCAGCACCGCCGAGGGCACCACCCGCACGCTGGTCGAGAACCGCTACTACCGCGGTCTGCACGGCGACCCGCTGCCCGGCGACGAGACCCGCAAGCAGATCGTCCTCGACCACGAGGGCGAGAAGATCGACGAGGACCTGCCCGCCTTCCAGGGGCAGGTGGCGGAGACCGTCACCTACCGGGGCGACACCACCCCCGCCGTCATCGACGGCACGGTGACCACCCGGCTGTGGACCCGCGAGACGGGCCGCCACGCCCGCACCTCCGCGAGCCCGCTGATCGCCCGGCAGACCGCGCAGCTGTCGACCACCACCACCGCGCACATCAGCGGCGGGAAGACCCGTACGACGACCAACTCGACCCTCGAGTTCGACCCCGCGTACCCGCTGCCGGTCAGGACCCAGACCACCGGTGACACCGGAGCGCCCGGCGACGAGACCTGCTCGGTGATCACCTACCGGCACAACACGTCCGTCGGTCTCCTGGGCTACCCGGTGCAGGTCCGCACCACCGCCGGTTCCTGCGCCACGGCCGCGACGGCCGGGCCGGACCGTCTGATGGACGACACCCGCACCTTCTACGACGACCTCGCCTTCGGCGCCGCGCCCACCAAGGGCCTGGTGACCCGCACCGAGGACGTCCAGGCGGACGGTTCGGGCTACGCGCTGACCTCGGCCACGGCGTACGACAAGTACGGCCGCGCCACGGCGACCACCGACTCCGACGGCAAGGTCACCAGGACCGCGTACACGCCCGACGACACGGTGCCGACCCGCACGGTCGTCACCAACCCCAAGGGCCACGAGGTCACCACCGACTTCGAGACGGGCCGCGGACTCGCCCTGACGAAGACGGACGCCAACAAGCGCGTGACCCGCCTCGAGCACGACCCGCTCGGTCGTCTCGTCAAGGTCTGGATGCCCGGACGGTCCGGCGCCGGAGACCCGGCGGGCCTGGAGTACACGTACCGGATCGACGGCCTCAAGCCGACGGTCGTGACCTCCCGCGCGCTGCGCGACAACGGCACCTACGCGACCAGCAAGACCCTCTACGACGGCCGGCTGCGCGAGCGGCAGAGCCAGACCGAGGCCATCGGCGGCGGCCGCATCATCACGGACTCGCTGTACAACTCCAACGGCGGCGTCCGGCGCGTCAACGCCAAGTACCTCGCCGTCGGCAAGCTCTCCGACACGCCGTACATCCCGAAGAGCGACACCGAGATCCCGTCCTGGACCAGCTCGGTCTACGACGGCATGAACCGCTCGGTGAAGCAGGTCACCTGGCACGGTGACGTCAAGGCCTTCGAGGCCGGGACCGAGTTCGGCGGCGACTACACCACGACCCTTCCCCCGCCGGGCGGCACTCCCACCCGTACGTGGAAGGACGCGCTCGGCCGGGTCGTCAGGATCGACCACTTCAGCGACGCCGCCCGCACCAAGTTCACCAGCACCGGCTACGAGTACGACGTCCGCGGCCAGCGCGTCAGGACCACGGACGCGGAGGGCAACGAGTGGACGTCCACCTACGACGTCCGCGGCCAGGAGCTCACGGCCACCGACCCCGACCGGGGCACCTCCTCGTTCACGTACGACAACTCGGGCCGCCAGCGCACCGTCAAGGACTCCCGGGGCGTCGTCCTGGAGACCGAGTACGACGAGCTGGGCCGCAAGACCGCCCAGTACCAGGTGGAGGGCGAGACCCGCACCAAGCGCGCGTCCTGGCTCTACGACACCGTCGCCCTGGGCCTGCTCACCTCGTCCACCCGGTACGAGGGCACGGCGCAGTACGTCAACGAGGTCACGGGCTACAACGCCGAGTACCAGCCCACCGGCCGCAAGGTCGTCATCCCGGAGGCCGCCGGCGCCCTGAAGGGCGAGTACACCTACCGCTACACCTACACCCCGACCGGCAAGCCGGCCACCACCACCCTCCCGGCGGGCGGCGGCCTGACCGCCGAGCAGGTGGTGAACCGCTACACCCCCGAGGGCCTCGCCCTCACCACCTCGGGCATCGACTGGTACGTCAACGACACCAAGTACGACCCGCAGGGACGCGTCCTGCAGACGACCGCGGGCAACGCCCCGTACCGGATGTGGACGACCAACTTCTACGACCCGCACACCGGCAGGCTCACGCAGCAGATCAACGACCGCGAGGTCGCCGACACCCGCGTGAACGACGTCCGGTACAGCTACGACACGATCGGCAACGTCAAGAAGGCGACCGAGTACACGGGCAGCGGGACCAACAAGGTCACCGACACCCAGTGCTACGTCTACGACACCCTGCGCCAGCTCACCGAGGCGTGGACGTCGAAGACGCCGGACGCCTGCGCGTCCTCGCCGTCGGCGGCCGCCGTGGGCGGGCCGCAGCCGTACTGGCACTCGTACACCTTCGGCCCGACCGGCAGCCGTCTCACCGAGACCCGCCACGACCCCTCCGGTGACACCACCAAGGACGTCAGGCGCGGCTACGCCTACCCCGACCCGAAGGCCGCCCGGCCGCACACCCTCACCTCCGTCACCACCCAGGTCGGAACCGGCGCACCCACCACGACCGACTTCGCCTACACGGCGGCCGGCGACACGGAGGAGCGCACCGAGGGATCGGTCCGCCAGAAGCTCGACTGG
Source organism: Streptomyces sp. NPDC127114 (assembly GCF_042677525.1). Taxonomy (NCBI): domain Bacteria; kingdom Bacillati; phylum Actinomycetota; class Actinomycetes; order Kitasatosporales; family Streptomycetaceae; genus Streptomyces; species Streptomyces sp. NPDC127114. The sequence continues at coordinate 116,775 of NZ_JBHXTJ010000021.1, read as the reverse complement.
GACGCCGAAGGCCACCTCCAGCGGGTCAAGAACAAGGACACCGGCGGCGAGCTCGCCTCCTACGTCTACGACGCCGACGGCAACCGCCTGATCGGCAAGACGCCCACCGGCAGCACGCTGTACCTCGGCGAGACCGAGGTCACCGCCCTGCCGAACGGCACGCTCACCGGTACGCGGTACTACACCCACACCGGGGCGCCGACCTTCGTCCGCGTCGCGAGCACGGCGCCCGGCAGCACGGACAAGCTGTCCGCGCTGATCACCGACTACCACAACACCGCGGCCTTCGCGGTGCTCCTGGCCCCGGGCATGACCGTCACGCCGCGCAAGCTCACGGCGTACGGCCAGCTGCGCGGCAGCGCACCGGCCGCCTGGCCGGGCAAGCGCGGATTCGTCGGCGGCACGCTCGACGACACCGGACTGACCCACCTCGGCGCACGGGAGTACGACCCGGCCCTCGGCCGGTTCCTGAGCGTCGACCCGGTCATCGACATGCTCGACCCCCTGCAGATGCAGGGCTACAACTACGGGTACAACAACCCGCTCGTCTTCACGGACCCGGACGGTCTGTGGGGCTGGTCGGACGTCACCCACGCCACCCTCGACGTCGTCGGCATGGTGCCGGTCGTCGGCGAGGGAGCGGACCTGGTCAACGCCGGCATCTACGCGGCCGAGGGCGACTGGGAGAACGCGGCCCTGTCCGCGGCCTCGGCCGTCCCGGTGGCGGGCAACGTCGCCACCGGCGCCAAGTGGGCCAAGAACGCCAACAAGGTGATCGACGGGGCCCAGGCGGCCGGCAAGAAGGCCGACGACGCCCCCTCCCTCTCGAAGCAGGCACCTCCCACCAAGGAGGCGCCCGCCAAGAAGCAGGAGAACAACAACCGCAAGAAGGACAAGGACGACGACGAGGAGTACGTCGACCTGTACCACGGCACGACGCTGGCCGCCGCGAAGAACATCCAGGCGAACGGTGTCGACCCGGACTACGCCCCGCGCGCCATGGACTTCGGCACCGGCTTCTACACGACGAAGCTCGAGGACCAGGCGAAGGAATGGGCGGAGCGCCAGGCCCGGAGCAAGACGAACCGGGCGAAGGGTGGCGACAACGCCAAGCCGGCCATCATCCACTTCCGCATTCCGAAGTCGGAGTTCAGCAAGTTCAAGGGCAAGGTCTTCACCGAGGCCAACGACGAGTGGGCCAAGGAGGTGGCCAAGTTCCGGGCCGACTCCGACCCGCCGAAGCTGCGGCAGAGCCGTCCCTTCGTGGAGGGGCCGATGCTGATGAACAGCCGGACCTACCCGCACACCCGGGGCTCGAAGCCGGTGTCGGGCGGCCATCAGATCTCCTTCCACGTGGTGAAGAAGTTCAGCGCCTCCTTCTGGGGACGCTGGTTCGCCAAGTGGTTCTTCGGGATCAAGACCTGGTAGCCGTGTGATCCGCTCCTGACCACCGCCCCGGTACGCTCAGCCGTACCGGGGCGGTGTCTTCTCTCCCCGCACCCGACCCGAAGGACCTGGAAGACCTGTGCACGACCGCATGGAAGACGAAGACGAGTTCCCGGAATTCGCCGAGGACGGCGACGAGGACGGCGACGAACCGGACGACGGCCCCGAGCGGCTGGAACCGGCCGCCTTCCCCGAAGGCGCGCAGTGGGACCGCGTCCGGGCGGCGGCGCTCCTGGTCGTCCGCTACTGCTCCCTCCTGGAGCCCCCGGTGGCCACCCCGTGGGTCGGCCCCGTGCGCAACGCCCTGATCCGGGCGCGCAGTACGGCCGAGGTGCTGCTGCGGGAGGGCTACGGCCCGGGCGGCGAGATCAGCGCCTGGGACATCGGGCTCACCCGCTGGATCCTGCTCGGCGTGACCGGCCTGCCCGAGGCGGTCCGCCGCCCCGAGGAGTCCGTGGACGGCCAGCAGGCGCTGGCCCGCGCGGTCTACGACGTGATCGCCGACCCGGCCGACGAGGAGCGGTTCGCCGAGGCGTGCGCCCTCGCCGAGCGGCTGGCGGGACCGGAGCTCGCCGGGGAGGAGCGTGAGCTCGTGGCCCGGGACCTCGCGGAGCTCGCCGCGGCGCGCGAGGCCGGCCGGGAGCCGGACGCCGAGGCGCTGTGGGCGCGCGGCGACACCTTCGCCCGGCGCTACGCGGACCGCCTCCGGGCGGAGCTGCGGGCGGCCGGTCACCACATCGGCGAGGTGATGACCGACTTCCCCGTCGCGGTGAGCGAGCGGGGCGCGGACCTCGCGCGTGACATCGTCGCGTCACTGGCCGGCCGGTTCGGGGTGTCGGAGGAGGAGGCCCGCGTCCGGGTCTTCGCGTACTTCTCGGACTGGGACCTGACGGACGAGTCCGACATGGGCGATCTCGACTACATCGGCCACCAGACGCCCGAGGAGTGGGCCGGCAGCATCTACCTGGGCCTGGAGTTCCACGAGGTCCGGCCGGGCGCCGACCTCAGCGGCCACGAGCCCGTGCCGCTGCCGGAGTAGCCCGCACAGGCCGAAGGGCCGTCGCTCCCCCGAGGAGTGACGGCCCTTCGCGCGATGCGGGAGGCGGGATCAGAGGATCCGCACCGCGCCGGACGGCATGTCCCAGTCCAGGGAGCGCTCGACGACACCGGTGGACGGGTTCTGCGCGCCGACGTACTTGCCGCCGCCGACGTAGATGGCGACGTGGTACGAGCCGCTGCGGCTGCCCCAGTACAGGATGTCGCCCGGCTGCAGGTTGCTCAGGGAGACGGAGGTGCCCATGCTCGACTGCGCGCTGGAGACGCGCGGCAGGTCGATGCCGGCCTGGGCGTAGGCGGCCTGCACGAGGCCGGAGCAGTCCCAGGAGTTCGGGCCGGTGCTGCCCATCACGTACGCGTCGCCGACCTGGGCGCGCGCGAAGGCGACGATCGCGGCGGCGGAGCCGGTGGCGACCTGCGAGCTGCTGGAGGAGGAGCCGACGGAGTCCGACGAGGAGGACTTCGCGGAGAGCGTGGTGCGCGCCGCGGTGCGGGAGGCACGCTCCCGGGCCTCGGCGCGGGCCTTCTCGGCGCGCTCGGCCTCGGCCTTGCGGTCGGCCTCGGCCTTGGCCTTCCTGGCGTCCGCGGCGGCCTTCTTCAGGGCCGCGTTCTCCTGGGCCGCGAGGCTCTGGTCCAGGGCCTCCTGCTGGCTCGCCTCGGCGGAGGCGGAGACGGCGCTGGCGAGGTCGGCGTCGAGGGAGCCCAGGGTGGGCATCTCGAGGGTCGTCTCGGTCACCGGCTCGGCGTTGGCCGGCGCGGCGGCACCGGCCACCGCGATGGTGCTGAAGACGCCACCGGCAACTCCGGCCCGGAGCGCCATCTTCGAGGCGCTGCGGCGGGGCTTCCGGTGGCTACGTATGGGAGCGGTCTGGGACATGAGTACAACCGCTATCAGGGCTTCACGGTTCCCTTCAAGAAACGTGGGTTGCGCCACAGTTACGTCCGGAACCTCTTAATCCGCTTCCTGTGCGCCCTTATTGACGCCGTAACGGGCAAATCGGGCACGGCTCATTGGGGCCTTGATCATGTGTTTTCAAGGAAAGGTCCGAATTGCCCGTCGCTTACCACCTCTTCACGTCGATGGCCAAGCCCCGTTTTCCGCTCGCCGTTTCGAAGTGGTGCAGGTCACATCGGAGCTCGTGAACGCGCGCACGTGTCCACCCGGGTACGCATGACCCCCCGACCGGGCGACGGCCGGTTCCTTTATCACCCCGACGCGTCCCACGGCCAATTTGCTTGTAGCCCCCAACTCTTGATAGTGCAACACCCCTTCCGACCAGCGATTTCCGGTGTGGATGTCACATCTGGTGATCACCTGGGCGCTTCGAGTGGCAAGATCACCGCTCATCCGACTTCATGATCGTTCGTCAGGTGGTGGAGATCACAAAGCCGGTGACGCACCCCGTGTCGCAGATCACAGAGGGGCGGGCTTAAGATACGCGGACGTCAGGCTTGTGAACTGCCTCACATGTTGGCGATCTTTCGCGGAGGCCCCATGAGCCGACGGTGCGGTCCAACGGTCAAGGACGACTGGAAGGAGCGAGGAGCGTGAATGCGTACGCGCCCATCCTCGTGCTCGGTGCCCTGGGAGCGGGGTTTGCGATCTTCTCCGTGGTCATGGCCACGCTTATCGGGCCAAAGCGGTACAACAGGGCAAAACTTGAGGCGTACGAGTGCGGCATCGAGCCCACCCCGACGCCGGCGGGCGGCGGCCGCTTCCCGATCAAGTACTACCTGACGGCGATGCTCTTCATCGTCTTCGACATCGAGATCGTCTTCCTCTACCCCTGGGCCGTCAGCTTCGACGCCCTGGGGCTTTTCGGGCTCGTGGAGATGCTGCTCTTCGTGCTCACCGTCTTCGTCGCCTACGCGTACGTGTGGCGGCGCGGCGGCCTGGAATGGGACTGAGGGGCTGAGGAGCACCCATGGGACTCGAAGAGAAGCTGCCGAGCGGTTTTCTGCTGACGACCGTCGAACAGGCCGCGGGCTGGGTCCGGAAGGCCTCGGTCTTCCCCGCGACCTTCGGCCTGGCCTGCTGCGCCATCGAGATGATGACGACGGGCGCAGGCCGCTACGACCTGGCCCGGTTCGGCATGGAGGTGTTCCGGGGCTCTCCGCGCCAGGCCGACCTGATGATCGTGGCCGGCCGGGTCAGCCAGAAGATGGCGCCCGTCCTCCGGCAGGTCTACGACCAGATGCCGAACCCCAAGTGGGTCATCTCGATGGGCGTGTGCGCCTCGTCGGGCGGAATGTTCAACAACTACGCGATCGTGCAGGGCGTCGACCACATCGTCCCGGTCGACATCTACCTGCCCGGTTGCCCGCCCCGCCCCGAGATGCTGATGGACGCGATCCTCAAGCTCCACCAGAAGATCCAGTCCTCCAAGCTCGGCGTGAACGCGAAGGAAGCGGCCCGCGAGGCGGAGGAGGCGGCGCTGAAGGCGCTGCCGACCATCGAGATGAAGGGTCTGCTGAGGTGACCGACGCACGCGCGGCCGCCGGGCCGCAGTCGACGACGAAAACCGCGCCTCTGCGCCGCGCGGGCGGAGAAGGGAACGGGACGGCACGGTGAGCGACGAAACCCCGAACCCCGAGAAGGAGCTCAGCGCGCAGAACCTGCCGGGGCAGCGCGGCGAGCACGGCGAGGAGGTCCGCGTCCAGCGCGGCATGTTCGGCGCCGACGACGGCGGCGACACCTCCGGCTACGGCGGCCTGGTCCGCTCGATCAGACTCCCGGGCCCGGCCACCCGGCCGTACGGCGGCTGGTTCGACGAGGTCGCCGACGAGCTGGAGGGCGCCCTGGAGGAACAGGGCCTCGTCCCCGAGAACGCGATCGAGAAGACCGTCGTCGACCGCGGCGAGCTCACCTTCCACATCGCGCGCGAGCACCTCGTCCGGGTCGCCCGCACCCTGCGCGACGACCCGGCCCTGCGCTTCGAGCTCTGCACCGGCGTCTCCGGCGTCCACTACCGCGGCGACAAGGGCCGCGAGCTCCACGCCGTGTACCACCTGCGCTCGCTCACCCACGGCCGGCTGATCCGCCTGGAGGTCTCGGCGCCCGACGCCGACCCGCACATCCCGTCGCTCGTCCCGGTCTACCCGACCAACGACTGGCACGAGCGCGAGACCTACGACTTCTTCGGCATCGTCTTCGACGGCCACCCCGCCCTCACCCGGATCATGATGCCGGACGACTGGCAGGGCCACCCGCAGCGCAAGGACTACCCGCTCGGCGGCATCGCCGTCGAGTACAAGGGCGCCCAGATCCCGGCTCCGGACCAGCGGAGGTCGTACTCGTGAACAGCACACCGGCAGGAGCCCGGGACACCACCGAGGGGACCGTCTACACGGTCACCGGCGGCGACTGGGACGAGGTCGTCCAGTCCGCCGCAAAGGCCGACGACGAGCGCATCGTCGTCAACATGGGCCCCCAGCACCCGTCCACCCACGGCGTGCTCCGGCTCATCCTGGAGATCGACGGCGAGACCGTCACCGAGGCCCGCTGCGGCATCGGCTACCTCCACACCGGCATCGAGAAGAACCTCGAGTACCGGACCTGGACGCAGGGCACCACCTTCGTCACGCGCATGGACTACCTCACCTCGTTCTACAACGAGACGGCGTACTGCCTCGGCGTGGAGAAGCTGCTCGGCATCACCGACCAGATCCCGGACCGGGCGAGCGTCATCCGGGTCCTGCTCATGGAGCTCAACCGGCTCTCCTCGCACCTGGTCTGCATCGCCACGGGCGGCATGGAGCTCGGCGCCACCACGATCATGATCTACGGCTTCCGGGACCGCGAGATGATCCTGGACCTGTACGAGCTGATCACCGGCCTGCGCATGAACCACGCGTTCATCCGCCCCGGCGGCCTCGCCCAGGACCTCCCGCCCGGCGCCGTCGACGCCGTGCGCGAGTTCGTGAAGACCATGAAGAAGAACCTGCCGGAGTACGACAAGCTCGCCACCGGCAACCCCATCTTCAAGGCCCGCATGCAGGACGTCGGCTACCTCGACCTCACCGGCTGCATGGCCCTCGGCGCCACCGGACCGATCCTGCGCTCCGCGGGCCTCCCGCACGACCTGCGCAAGACCGACCCGTACTGCGGCTACGAGAACTACGACTTCGAGGTGCCCACCGCCGACAGCTGCGACGCCTACGGCCGCTTCCTCGTCCGCCTGGAGGAGATGCGCCAGTCGCTGCGGATCGTCGAGCAGTGCCTCGACCGGCTGGAGCCGGGCGCGGTCATGGTCGCCGACAAGAAGATCGCCTGGCCCGCCCAGCTGGCCCTCGGCCCCGACGGACTCGGCAACTCCCTCGACCACATCAAGAAGATCATGGGCACCTCCATGGAGGCCCTGATCCACCACTTCAAGCTGGTCACCGAGGGCTTCCGGGTCCCGGCCGGCCAGGCGTACGCGGCCGTCGAGTCACCCAAGGGCGAGCTCGGCGTGCACGTCGTCTCCGACGGCGGCACCCGCCCCTACCGGGTCCACTTCCGCGACCCGTCCTTCACCAACCTCCAGGCCATGGCCTCGATGTGCGAAGGCGGCCAGGTCGCCGACGTCATCGTCGCCGTCGCGTCCATCGACCCCGTGATGGGAGGCGTCGACCGATGACGGACGGACACACCAGTCTCGGGATGCCCCAGCTGCCCGCGCCCGACTATCCGGCCGAGGTCCGCGCCCGGCTCGAGGAGGACGCGAAGGCGATCATCGCCCGCTACCCGGGGTCCCGCTCCGCGCTCCTGCCGATGCTGCACCTCGTGCAGTCGGAGGAGGGCCACGTCACCCGCACCGGCATGCGGTTCTGCGCGGACATGCTGGACCTGACCACCGCCGAGGTCACCGCGGTCGCCACCTTCTACTCCATGTACCGGCGCAAGCCGTCCGGCGACTACCAGGTCGGCGTCTGCACCAACACCCTGTGCGCGGTCATGGGCGGCGACGCCATCTTCGAGGAGCTCAAGGAGCACCTCGGCGTCGGCAACAACGAAACCACCGCCGACGGCAAGGTCACCCTCGAGCACATCGAGTGCAACGCGGCCTGCGACTACGCGCCGGTCGTGATGGTCAACTGGGAGTTCTTCGACAACCAGACCCCGGAGTCGGCCAAGGAGCTCGTCGACGACCTGCGGGCCGGCCGCCCCGTGTCGCCCACCCGCGGCGCGCCCCTGTGCACCTTCAAGGAGACCGCCCGCATCCTGGCGGGCTTCCCCGACGAGCGCGACGGGGCCGTCGAGGCCACCGGAGGGGCCGGCCCGGCCTCGCTCGTCGGGCTGCGGCTGGCCAAGGGCGAGTCCCCGCACCACAAGATCGTCCACCCGCGCGGCGAATCGGCCAGTGGGGAGGGGGAGTGATGACCTTGGCAGCCGAGATCAACAACAGCAGCCCCGAGAAGCTGCTCTCACCCGTTCTGTCGGCCTTCTGGGACCAGCCCGACTCCTGGACCCTGGACACCTACCGGCGGCACGAGGGCTACGAGGGCCTGCGCAAGGCCCTCGCGATGTCGCCGGACGACCTCATCGCGTACGTCAAGGACTCCGGTCTGCGCGGTCGCGGCGGCGCCGGCTTCCCCACCGGGATGAAGTGGCAGTTCATCCCGCAGGGCGACGGCAAGCCGCACTACCTCGTCGTGAACGCCGACGAGTCCGAGCCCGGCACCTGCAAGGACATCCCCCTCCTCTTCGCCAACCCGCACTCGCTCATCGAGGGCATCGTGATCGCCTGCTACGCGATCCGCTCCAGCCACGCCTTCATCTACCTGCGCGGCGAGGTCGTCCCCGTCCTGCGCCGGCTCCACGAGGCCGTGCGGGAGGCCTACGCGGCCGGCTACCTCGGCAGGAACATCCTCGGCAGCGGCCTGGACGTCGAGCTCACCGTGCACGCCGGGGCCGGCGCGTACATCTGCGGCGAGGAGACCGCCCTGCTCGACTCGCTCGAAGGACGCCGCGGCCAGCCCCGGCTGCGACCCCCCTTCCCCGCGGTCGCCGGTCTGTACGCGTGCCCCACCGTCGTGAACAACGTCGAGTCCATCGCCTCGGTTCCCGCGATCCTCAACAAGGGCAAGGACTGGTTCACGTCGATGGGGACCGAGAAGTCCCCGGGCTTCACGCTGTACTCGCTCAGCGGGCACGTCGCCTCGCCCGGCCAGTACGAGGCCCCGCTCGGCATCACCCTGCGCCAGCTCCTCGACATGAGCGGCGGGATGCGGCCCGGGCACCGGCTGAAGTTCTGGACCCCGGGCGGCTCCTCCACCCCGATGTTCACCGACGAGCACCTCGACGTGCCGCTCGACTACGAGGGCGTCGGCGCCGCCGGCTCCATGCTCGGCACCAAGGCGCTCCAGTGCTTCGACGAGACCACGTGCGTCGTGCGGGCCGTCACCCGGTGGACCGAGTTCTACGCCCACGAGTCCTGCGGCAAGTGCACGCCCTGCCGCGAAGGCACCTACTGGCTCGTCCAGCTGCTGCGCGACATCGAGGCCGGCAAGGGCCTCATGTCCGACCTCGACAAGCTGAACGACATCGCCGACAACATCAACGGCAAGTCCTTCTGTGCCCTCGGTGACGGCGCCGCCTCGCCGATCTTCTCGTCCCTGAAGTACTTCCGCGACGAGTACGAGGCGCACATCACGGGCAAGGGCTGCCCCTTCGACCCCGCCAAGTCGACGGCCTGGGCGGACAAGCACCGGGAGGTGAACGCATGACCGTCACCACGTCGAACCCGGCCGGCGGCGGCAGCCCGGCGGTTCCGCCGGAGGACCTCGTGACGCTGACCATCGACGGCATCGAGGTCTCCGTCCCCAAGGGGACCCTGGTGATCCGCGCCGCCGAGCAGCTCGGCATCGAGATCCCGCGCTTCTGCGACCACCCGCTCCTCGACCCGGCCGGCGCCTGCCGCCAGTGCATCGTCGAGGTCGAGGGCCAGCGCAAGCCGATGGCCTCCTGCACCATCACGTGCACCGACGGCATGGTCGTCAGGTCGCAGCTGACCTCGCAGGTCGCCGAGAAGGCCCAGCACGGCGTGATGGAGCTGCTGCTCATCAACCACCCGCTGGACTGCCCGGTCTGCGACAAGGGCGGCGAGTGCCCGCTGCAGAACCAGGCCATGTCGCACGGACAGTCCGAGTCCCGCTTCGACGGGAAGAAGCGGACGTACGAGAAGCCGATCCCGCTCTCCACCCAGGTGCTGCTCGACCGCGAGCGCTGCGTGCTGTGCGCGCGCTGCACCCGCTTCTCGCAGCAGATCGCCGGCGACCCGATGATCGAGCTGATCGAGCGCGGCGCGCTCCAGCAGGTCGGCCTCGGCAACAGCGACCCGTTCGAGTCGTACTTCTCCGGCAACACCATCCAGATCTGCCCGGTCGGCGCGCTCACCTCCGCCGCGTACCGCTTCCGCTCCCGGCCCTTCGACCTGGTGTCGTCGCCGAGCGTGTGCGAGCACTGCGCGGGCGGCTGCGCGACCCGCACCGACCACCGGCGCGGCAAGGTCATGCGGCGGCTGGCCGCCGAGGACCCCGAGGTCAACGAGGAGTGGATCTGCGACAAGGGCAGGTTCGCTTTCCGGTACGCGCAGCAGCGCGACCGGCTCACGACCCCGCTCGTCCGCGACCCGGAGACCGGCCGGCTGGAGCAGGCGTCCTGGCCGGAGGCCCTGGAGGCGGCCGCGCGCGGGCTCGTGCGCGGGCGCACCGGCGTCCTGGCCGGCGGCCGGCTCACGGTCGAGGACTCCTACGCGTACGCCAAGTTCGCGCGGGTCGCCCTCGACACCAACGACGTCGACTTCCGGGCCCGGGTCCACTCCGGCGAGGAGGCCGACTTCCTGGCCGCCGTCGTCGCCGGACGGGGCCGTGACCTCGACGGCAGCGGCGTCACCTACCGCTCCCTGGAGGCCGCGCCGGCCGTGCTCCTCGTCGGCCTGGAGGCCGAGGAGGAGGCGCCGGGCGTCTTCCTGAAGCTGCGCAAGGCGTGGCGGAAGAAGGGCCAGCGGACGTACGCGGTCGCCGCGTTCGCCACCCGCGGCCTGGAGAAGGCCGGCGGCACCCTGCTCGCCGCAGCGCCCGGCACCGAGACCGAGTGGCTGGACGCCCTCACCTCCCGCGTCGGCCTGTCCCGCGAGGGCTTCGCCGCCGCCGAGGCGCTGCGCGAGGACGGCGCCGTGATCGTCGTCGGCGAGCGGCTCGCCGGGGTTCCCGGCGCGCTGACCGCCGCCGTCCGGACCGCGACCGCCACCGGCGCGAAGCTGGTGTGGATCCCGCGCCGGGCCGGAGAGCGCGGCGCGGTGGAGGCGGGCGCCGTCCCGGCCCTGCTGCCCGGTGGGCGGCCCGCGACCGATCCCCGCGCGCGGGAGGAGGTCGCCGCCGTGTGGGGCGTCCGCGAACTCCCGCACGGCTACGGCCGTGACACCGGCCAGATCGTCGAGGCCGCCGCCACCGGCGAACTCGCCGCCCTGGTCGTCGGCGGCGTCGACGTCGACGACCTGCCGGACCCGGCACGCGCGCGGGAAGCGCTCGACCGTGCCTTCGTCGTCTCCCTGGAGCTGCGCCCGGGCGCGGTCACCGAGCGGGCCGACGTGATCCTGCCGGTCGCCGCGGTCGCCGAGAAGCCCGGCACCTTCCTCAACTGGGAGGGCAGGGCCCGGCTGTTCGAGGCCGCGCTGAAGCCGGAGCAGATGACCCGGTCGCTCGCCCCGACCGACGCGCGCGTGCTGCACATGCTGGCCGACGCGCTCGCCCGTGCCGAAGGCACTAATTGGCAGGGTCACCTGGGCCTGCCCGACCTGCGGTCGATCCGGCGCGAGCTGGACCGGCTCGGCGGCTGGACCGGCGAGCGGGCCGGCGAGCCGGCCGAGCCCGGCCAGGCCGCGCCCCGGCCCGGCGACGGCGAGGCCGTGCTCGCCGGGCACCGGCTGCTGCTCGACCTGGGCCGCCTCCAGGAGGGCGACGAGGCCCTGGCCGGCACCCGGCACGCCGCCGTGGCCCGGCTCTCGGCCGGCACCGCCGCCGACACCGGAGTGAAGGACGGCGACCTGCTCGAAGTCACCGGCCCGGCCGGCGCGGTGACCTTCCCGCTCGCCGTCACCGAGATGCCGGACCGCGTGGTCTGGCTCCCGCTGAACTCGGCGGGTCACGGCGTCCTCAGCGACGCCGGAGCCCGCCCCGGCGACGTGGTCCGCATCGGCCCGGCCACCACTTCGACGGAGGTGCAGGCGTGAACACGCTGCTCGCCGCGGAGGACCTGTCCATGTTCGGGACGGACCCCTGGTGGCTCGTCGCGATCAAGGCGGTCTTCTGCTTCGCGTTCCTGATGGTGACCGTGCTCTTCTCCATCGTGTGGGAGCGCAAGGTCGTCGCCTGGATGCAGCTGCGCATCGGCCCCAACCGGCACGGCCCCTGGGGCATGCTCCAGTCGCTCGCCGACGGCATCAAGCTGATGCTGAAGGAGGACGTGATCGTCCGGCGGGCCGACAAGGTCGTGTACGTGCTCGCGCCGATCATCGCCGCCATCCCGGCCTTCATGGCGATCGCCGTGATCCCGTTCGGCCCCGCGGGCAACGAGGTGTCGATCTTCGGGCACCGCACCACGATGCAGCTCACCGACCTGCCGATCGCGATGCTGTACGTCCTCGCGGTCGCCTCCGTCGGCATCTACGGCATCGTCCTCGCCGGCTGGTCCTCGGGCTCGACGTACCCGCTGCTCGGCGGACTGCGCTCGTGCGCGCAGATGATCTCGTACGAGATCGCCATGGGCGCCGCCTTCGCCTCCGTCTTCCTCTACTCCGGGTCGATGTCGACCTCGAAGATCGTGGAGGCGCAGGCCGACCGCTGGTACATCGTCCTGCTGCCGGTGTCCTTCATCATCTACATCGTCACCATGGTGGGCGAGACCAACCGCGCCCCCTTCGACATGCCGGAGTCCGAGGGCGACCTCGTCGGCGGCTTCAACACCGAGTACTCGTCCATCAAGTTCGCGATGTTCATGCTCGCCGAGTACGTGAACATGGTGACGGTCTCGGCCGTGTCCGTGACCCTCTTCCTGGGCGGCTGGCGGGCCCCGTGGCCGATCAGCACCTTCTGGGAGGGCGCCAACCACGGCTGGTGGCCGATGCTCTGGTTCGTCCTCAAGGTCCAGCTGCTGCTCTTCTTCTTCATCTGGCTGCGCGGCACCCTGCCCCGCGTCCGCTACGACCAGCTGATGAAGCTGGGCTGGAAGGTGCTCATCCCGGTCTCCGTGGTCTGGCTGATGCTGGTCGCCACCGTCCGGGCGCTGCGCAACGAGAACTACGACTTCCAGTCGATCGTGCTGTATGTCGCCGGGGCCGTGCTCGCGGTGCTGCTGCTCTCCTTCGTCGCGGACCTCTTCCGCGACCGGAAGGCGAAGGGCGCCGCCGAGAAGGCCGCGCCCGAGGCACCGTTCGACCCGATGGCCGGCGGCTTCCCCGTACCTCCCAAGCCCGGACAGTCCCTGCCGCCCGTACCGCGGCGTCGGCCCCGCGCGGAGCGGGAGCTGATTGTCAGTGGTGGTCCCGATACTGCTACTGCGAGTGATGGAAAGGAGACGGACGGTGTCTGATTTCCAGAATCCGGTGGCCGGCTTCGGCGTGACCTTCAAGGCCATGTTCAAGAAGCGGCTGACGGAGCAGTACCCGGAGCAGCAGAAGACGACGGCGCCCCGCTTCCACGGCAGGCACCAGCTCAACCGGCACCCCGACGGCCTGGAGAAGTGCGTCGGCTGCGAGTTGTGCGCCTGGGCCTGCCCCGCCGACGCCATCTACGTGGAGGGCGCCGACAACACCGACGAGGAGCGCTACTCGCCGGGCGAGCGGTACGGGCGGGTGTACCAGATCAACTACGCCCGCTGCATCCTGTGCGGACTCTGCATCGAGGCGTGCCCCACGCGCGCGCTGACGATGACCAACGAGTTCGAACTGGCCGACTCCTCCCGCGAGAACCTGATCTACACCAAGGAGCAGCTCCTCGCGGGCCTCACCGAGGGCATGGTCGACACCCCGCACGCCCTCTACCCGGGCACGGACGAGCAGGACTACTACCGGGGCCGGGTCACCGAGGCCGCGCCCGGGACCGTCCGCCAGGCCGCCGTCTCCAAGGGCGAGGTCGTGCAGGAGGGCGAGTCGACCTTCGGCGAGTCCGAGCCGGCGTCGGGGAAGGTGGTCGGCCGATGAGCGCGCTCGCCGCCTACACCACCTCCACCGGCGAGGCCTTCCAGTTCTGGGTGCTCGGCACCGTCGCCGTCATCGGCGCACTGTGCACGATCCTGATGAGGAAGGCCGTGCACTCGGCGCTCTGCCTCGCCGGGACCATGATCATCCTGGCGGTGTTCTACCTCGCCAACGGCGCCTACTTCCTGGGCATCGTCCAGATCGTCGTCTACACCGGCGCGATCATGATGCTCTTCCTCTTCGTCGTCATGCTGGTCGGCGTCACCGCCGCCGACTCGCTGAAGGAGACCCTCAAGGGCCAGCGCTGGTGGGCCGCCGCCTGCGCGCTCGGCTTCGGCATCCTGCTGGCCGCCGGCATCGGCAGCGCCTCGCTGACCGAGTTCAACGGCCTCGGCACCGCCAACTCGGCGTACGGCGGAAACGTGGAGGGCCTCGCCGCCCTCGTCTTCACCAAGTACGTCTTCGCCTTCGAGATCACCGGCGCCCTGCTCATCACCGCCGCCGTCGGCGCGATGGTCCTCACCCACCGCGAGCGCACCGAACGCGCCCGCACCCAGCGCGAGCTGTCCGAGCAGCGCGTACGGGAAGGCAGGCACGTGCCGCCGCTCCCGGCGCCCGGCGTCTACGCCCGGCACAACGCCGTGGACATCGCCGGCCTGCTGCCCGACGGCACGCCCGCCGACCTGACCGTGATCTCGACGCTGCGCAAGCGCGGCCAGATCCGGGACGTGTCCGGCGAGGCGCTGGCCGACCTCAAGGCCCTCGAACAGCGCTCCGAGGAGCGCCTGGGCCGGGACCGGGAAGACGTCCGCGACATCCGGGACCAGGTCCGGGACCGTGACCGGGACGAGGAGGAGGCCTCGCGATGAACCCCGTCAACTACCTGTACCTCGCCGCGCTGCTGTTCACCATCGGCGCGACCGGGGTGCTCATCCGGCGGAACGCGATCGTGGTCTTCATGTGCGTCGAGCTGATGCTCAACGCCTGCAACCTCGCGTTCGTCGCCTTCTCCCGCATGCACGGCAACCTCGACGGCCAGATCATCGCCTTCTTCACGATGGTCGTGGCCGCCGCGGAGGTCGTCGTCGGACTCGCGATCATCGTGTCCGTCTTCCGTGCCCGCCACTCGGCCTCGGTCGACGACGCCAGCCTGATGAAGCTGTGAGGGGCTGACCGTGGACAACCTCATTGCGCTGCTCGTCGCGGCGCCCCTGCTCGGAGCGGCCGTCCTGCTGACCGGCGGGCGGCGGCTCGACAGGACCGGGCACTGGCTCGGCACCCTGCTCGCCGCCGTGTCCTTCGTGATCGGCCTGGTCCTGTTCGCCGACATGCTCTCCAGGAGCGCCGACGACCGGGCCCTGCACCAGCGGCTGTTCAGCTGGATCCCGGTCGAGGGCTTCCAGGCGGACATCGCCTTCCAGCTCGACCAGCTGTCGATGACCTTCGTGCTGCTGATCACCGGCGTCGGCACGCTCATCCACGTGTACTCGATCGGGTACATGGAGCACGACGAGCGCCGCCGCCGCTTCTTCGGCTACCTGAACCTGTTCGTCGCGGCGATGCTGCTGCTCGTCCTGGCGGACAACTACCTGCTGCTGTACTTCGGCTGGGAGGGCGTCGGCCTCGCCTCGTTCCTCCTCATCGGCTTCTGGCAGCACAAGCCCAGCGCCGCCACCGCCGCCAAGAAGGCCTTCCTGGTCAACCGGGTCGGCGACATGGGCCTGTCCATCGCGATCATGCTGATGTTCACCACCTTCGGCACCTTCGCCTTCGGCCCGGTCCTCGAAGCCACCGGCGAGACCGGCGAGGGCAAGCTCACCGCGATCGGCCTGATGCTGCTCCTCGCCGCCTGCGGCAAGTCCGCCCAGGTGCCGCTGCAGTCCTGGCTCGGCGACGCGATGGAGGGCCCGACCCCGGTCTCCGCCCTCATCCACGCCGCCACCATGGTGACCGCCGGTGTCTACCTGATCGTCCGCTCCGCCGACATCTTCAACGCCGCCCCGGACGCCCAGCTCGTCGTCACCGTCGTCGGCGCCGTCACGCTCCTCTTCGGTGCGATCGTCGGTTGCGCGAAGGACGACATCAAGAAGGCGCTCGCCGGCTCGACGATGTCGCAGATCGGCTACATGGTCCTGGCGGCCGGCCTCGGCCCGATCGGCTACGCGTTCGCGATCATGCACCTGGTGACCCACGGCTTCTTCAAGGCCGGGC
Source organism: Streptomyces sp. NPDC127114 (assembly GCF_042677525.1). NCBI lineage: Bacteria > Bacillati > Actinomycetota > Actinomycetes > Kitasatosporales > Streptomycetaceae > Streptomyces > Streptomyces sp. NPDC127114. The sequence goes on along the minus strand of NZ_JBHXTJ010000021.1, from coordinate 100,882 downwards.
TCTTCCTCGGTGCCGGTTCGGTCATGCACGGCATGAACGACGAGGTCGACATGCGCAAGTACGGCGGCCTGCGGAAGTACATGCCGGTCACCTTCGTGACCTTCGGCCTCGGCTACCTCGCGATCATCGGCTTCCCCGGCCTGTCCGGCTTCTTCTCCAAGGACAAGATCATCGAGGCGGCCTTCGCCAAGGGCGGCACCGAGGGCTGGATCCTCGGCGCCTGCGCCCTCCTCGGCGCCGCCATCACCGCGTACTACATGACCCGCGTGATGATCATGACCTTCTTCGGCGAGAAGCGCTGGCAGCCCGCGCCCGACGCCGACCAGGTGCCCAGCGCCGAACCGGCCGCCGAGCACGCCGAGGGGCGGATGCCGCACCCGCACGAGTCGCCGAAGTCCATGACGCTCCCGATGATCCTGCTGGCCGTCGGATCGGTCGGCGCCGGCGCGTTCTTCGAGTACGCCGGGTTCGTCGAGTGGCTGGAGCCGGTCACCGGCTTCGAGCACGGGCACTCGCCGCTCAGCGCGGCGGCCGTCACCACCGCCACCGTCGTGGTCATGCTCCTCGGCGTCGGCCTCGCCTACCTCCAGTACGGGCGCCGCCCCGTGCCGGTGGTCGCCCCGCGCGGCTCGCTGCTCACCCGGGCCGCCCGCCGCGACCTGCTCCAGGACGACTTCAACCACGTCGTCTTCGTCCGCGGCGGCACCCACCTGACCCGCTCCCTCGTCTACGTCGACCACAGCCTCGTCGACGGGGTGGTCAACGGCACCGCCGCCTCGGTCGGCGGGCTGTCCGGCCGGCTGCGCAAGCTCCAGAACGGCTACGCCCGGTCGTACGCGGTCTCCATGTTCGGAGGTACGGCGGTGCTCATCGCCGCGACCCTGCTGATGAGGGCGGTGTAACCACATGTCCCAAGTGGTCAACGCGGGCTTCCCGCTCCTGACCGTGACGGCGGCCGTGCCCGCGGTGGGCGCCGTGCTCACCGCGGCCGTGCCCGCCGCCCGGCGCACTGCCGCCAAGTGGCTCGCGCTGCTGGTCTCGCTCGTCACCCTGGTCCTCGCCGCGGTCATCTTCGTCGACTTCGAACCAGGCGGCGACCGCTACCAGCTCGCCGAGTCGTACGCCTGGATCAAGGACTTCGGCGTCCGCTACGAACTCGGCGTGGACGGCATCGGGGTGGCGCTCATCGGGCTCACCGCCCTGCTGATTCCGTTCATCATCCTGGCGGGCTGGCACGACGCCGACCCGCTGGAGACCTCCTCCAAGCGGTGGCGGCCCACCCAGGGCTTCTTCGCCCTGATCCTCATGGTCGAGGCGATGGTGATCCTCTCCTTCGAGGCCACCGACGTCTTCCTCTTCTACATCCTCTTCGAAGCCATGCTCATCCCGATGTACTTCCTCATCGGCGGCTTCGGCGACCGCGCGCACAGCGGCACCGACGAGAACGCGGCGGCCCAGCGCTCGTACGCGGCGGTCAAGTTCCTGCTCTACAACCTGGTCGGCGGCCTCATCATGCTGGCCGCCGTCATCGGGCTCTACGTCGTCGCCGGCAACTTCTCGCTCACCGAGATCGCCGCGGCGCGGGCGAACGGCTCGCTGGAGATGGCCACGAGCACCGAGCGGTGGCTGTTCCTCGGCTTCTTCTTCGCCTTCGCGGTGAAGGCGCCGCTGTGGCCGCTGCACACCTGGCTGCCCAACGCGATGGGGGAGGCCACCGCCCCGGTCGCCGTCCTCATCACCGCCGTCGTCGACAAGGTCGGCACCTTCGCGATGCTCCGCTTCTGCCTCGGACTCTTCCCCGAGGCGAGCAAGTGGGCCACCCCGGCGATCGTCGTCCTCGCGCTGATCAGCATCGTCTACGGGGCGCTGCTCGCCGTCGGCCAGCGCGACATGAAGCGCCTGGTGGCGTACGCGTCGATCTCCCACTTCGGCTTCATCATCATGGGCATCTTCGCGATGACCAGCCAGGGCCAGTCGGGCGCCACGCTCTACATGGTCAACCACGGCATCTCGACCGCCGCGCTGATGCTGGTCGCCGGCTTCCTGATCTCCCGGCGCGGTTCGCGGCTCATCGCCGACTACGGCGGTGTGCAGAAGGCCGCCCCGGTGCTCGCCGGCACCTTCCTGATCGGCGGCCTCGCCACCCTGTCGCTGCCCGGACTCGCCCCGTTCGTCAGCGAGTTCCTGGTCCTGGTCGGCACCTTCGCCCGCTACCCGGTGGCCGGGATCATCGCCACCACCGGCATCGTCCTCGCCGCGCTCTACGTCCTCGTCCTCTACCAGCGGACGATGACCGGGCCGGTGAAGGAGGAGACCCGCAACATGCCGGACCTGCGGGCGCGTGAGCTCGCGGTGGTCGCTCCGCTGATCGCGGTGCTGATCTTCCTCGGGGTCTTCCCGAAGCCGCTGACGGACGTCGTCAACCCGGCGGTGCGGCACACCATGTCCGATGTCCAGCAGAAGGACCCGAGCCCCGAAGTGGAGGCGGCCAAGTGAGCGTCACCGCCGTCGCACCCGTCGTCCACACCCTGTGGACGACGGCCGCCGGGCCGATCGACAAGATCCCGGCACCCCACATCGAGTACACCCAGCTGTCGCCCGTGCTCATCGTCGTGGGCGCCGCCGTCGTCAGCGTCCTCGTCGAGGCCTTCGTGCCGCGCAAGGGCCGCCACCACACCCAGGTCTTCCTGAGCGTCCTGGCCCTCGTCGCCGCGTTCGCCGCGGTCGTCGGCCTCGCCGCCGGCGGATACGGCTCCACCAAGGCCCACATCGCGGCCATGGGCGCCATCGCCGTCGACGGGCCCGCCCTGTTCCTCCAGGGCGTCATCCTGCTCTCCGCCGTCCTGGCGGTGCTCACCTTCGCCGAGCGCAGGCTCGACCCGGCCGACCACGGCCACCGGGTCGACTCCTTCGCCGCCGAGGCCGCCGCCGTGCCCGGCAGCGAGCAGGAGAAGGCGGCCGTCAAGGCCGGCTTCACCACCACCGAGGTCTTCCCGCTGGCCCTGTTCGCGGTCTCCGGCATGCTGGTCTTCCCGGCCGCCAACGACCTCCTGACGCTCTTCATCGCCCTGGAGGTCTTCTCCCTCCCGCTCTACCTGCTGTGCGCCGTCGCCCGCCGCAAGCGGCTGATGTCGCAGGAGGCCGCGGTCAAGTACTTCCTGCTCGGCGCCTTCTCCTCGGCGTTCCTGCTCTTCGGCATCGCCCTGCTCTACGGCTACGCGGGCTCCGTGTCGTACTCGGCGATCGCCCAGGTCGTCAGCGGCGACGTCCCCGCGATCGACCCGGCGCTCGCCCAGACCATGGGCAACGACGTGCTGCTGCTCATCGGCTTCGCCATGGTCCTGATGGGGCTGCTCTTCAAGGTCGGCGCCGTCCCGTTCCACATGTGGACCCCGGACGTCTACCAGGGCGCCCCGACGCCGGTCACCGGCTTCATGGCGGCCGCGACGAAGGTCGCCGCGTTCGGCGCGATGCTCCGTTTCCTGTACGTGGTGCTGCCGGGCCTCACCTGGGACTGGCGGCCGGTCATGTGGGCCGTCGCCATCGTCACCATGCTGGGCGGCGCGGTCGTCGCCATCACCCAGACCGACATCAAGCGCCTGCTCGCGTACTCGTCGATCGCCCACGCCGGCTTCATCCTGGCCGGTGTCATCGCGGCCACGCCGACGGGCGTCTCGTCGGTCCTCTTCTACCTGGGCGCCTACTCCTTCGTGACGATCGGCGCGTTCGCCGTGGTCACGCTGGTGCGGGACGCGGGCGGCGAGGCCACGCACCTGTCCAAGTGGGCCGGGCTCGGCCGCCGTTCGCCGCTGGTCGCGGCGGTCTTCGCGGTCTTCCTGCTCGCCTTCGCCGGCATCCCGCTGACCTCCGGCTTCTCCGGGAAGTTCGCGGTCTTCAAGGCGGCGGCGGACGGCGGCGCGGGCGCGCTCGTCGTCGTCGGCGTGATCTCGTCGGCGGTCGCCGCGTTCTTCTACATCCGGGTGATCGTGCTGATGTTCTTCAGCGAGCCGAAGGCGGACGGCCCCACGGTCGCCGTGCCGTCGGGCCTCACCTCGGTCGCGATCACGGCCGGCGTGGTCGTGACGCTGGCACTCGGCTTCGCGCCGCAGTACTTCCTCGACCTGGCGAGCCAGGCGAGCGTGTTCGTGCGGTAGCCGAAGGCGGCCGCCGTACGAGGAAGAGGGGCCCGGATCCCGCCGCGAGGGCGGGGCCGGGCCCCTCTCCCGTGCGCCTACGACTTCGGGTGGGCCGGCTTCGGCTCGTCCGGCTTCGCGTGGTCCTCCGTGCACGGGGTGCAGTGGACGCGCGGGTTGTACGGGGTGAAGACGCCCTTCGGGTTCTTCTTGAAGATCCAGGCGTGCAGCGAGTAGTGCGGCCCGACGGGCTCGAAGTCGAACGGCCCGTCGAAGTCGTGGTCGAAGAGCCGCGGCCTGGGCTGGCCCGTGTTGGGAACGACCCACTCGAGGGCGACCAGTTCGCGCTTGCCGGTCTTGTGGTCGGGGGCGTACAGCACGGCGGCGGGCTTCGTCGGGTCGGTCGAGCCGATGTGGTCCGGGTTCACGTAGTGGTAGCCCATGCCGCCGAGCTCCGGGTCCTCCACGCAGTCGTCGGTGCGCACGTAGCCGTCGTCGATGGCCGCCTGCTCGGACTCGTACTTCTTGGTCGCCTCGTACGTCTTCTTCAGGTCCGGATGCGCGAACTCGTCGCCGGCCGGTGCCTTGGCGACGGCCGGGGCGGCCCCCAGGGCCAGCGAGGTGACGGCGGCCAGCGCGAGCGCGGCCATGAGGGGTCGGGGTCGTGCGGACATGTGTGTCTGCTCCTCGGAAGGGTGGGCGCGCCCGGTGCGGGGCGCCTGACGTCGGCGGGCTCTCCCCGTGACCCGCCACCTCCAGCAGCATCGAACGGACGGTGCGGGTGGCGCACGCGGGGTGACCCATTGGGGGGTGGCCCGAGGGGCGGCCGCGTGCCATCGTGGGCGGAATGGTCTGTACCAGTCGAGGAAGCCGTCCGAGGGCCGGTCGTGGGCCGGCCGTCGCCGGCCGAGGAGAAGGGGACGGCGCGATGCGCGGCACCACCGCCTTACCAGGGACCCCGTGCACCACACCGAAGGAGGGCCAACCGCCCGTGCACCGGCTGGAGGTGCGACTGCCGGACGACGTGCCGTTCGCGGTCGGCACCTTCGACGGCATCGGCCCGATGTCCCGGGCGGACTTCCCGCACCGGCACACCTTCTACGAGATCGTCCACGTCACCCACGGCACCGGCACCCATGTCGTCGACCTGGCGCGCTGGGAGCTGCGCCCGCCGCACATCGGCGTGATCCTGCCCGGACAGGTCCATCACTGGGAGAACGCCCGGGACCTCGACGGCTCCGTGGTCCTGTTCACCCCCGAGTTCCTCCTCGACCACCCCGGCGACGAGGAGTTGCTGCGCCGCATCGGCGAACGCCCCTGGCTCCGCCTCGACCCCGCCGCGCACACCCGCACCGCCCGCCTGATCGCCGAACTCACCGAGGAGTACGGCCACGGGGACAGCGGCTTCGCCACCGTGCTCCGCTCGCTGCTGCACGTCCTCCTCGTCCGTACGGCGCGCCTGGGCGGGCCCGGGGAGGCGGCGGCGCCGACCGGTCGCCACGCGGCCGTCACGGACGCGTTCGTCCGGCTGGTCACCCGAACCGGTACGGACGGCGGGGCCGGAGGCGTCGGCCTGCGGTCCGTGCGCGAGTGCGCCGAGCGGCTCGGGGTCAGCCCCGGCTACCTCACCGAGGCGGTACGGGCGGCCCTCGGCCGCACACCGGGCAGCCTGCTCCGCGAGGCGCGCACCCACGAAGCCCAACGGCTCCTCGCCCGCACGGATCTGTCGGTACGTCAGGTAGCGGCGCGGACGGGCTTCGACGACCCCGCGTACTTCTGCCGCTTCTTCCGGAGGGAGACCGGGATGACCCCCGGTCACTTCCGGAAGCACCACGGAGAACACCACGAGAACCCCCACGACAAGCACCACGACTGCAGTGCTCCGTCCATCGAAGACGCCCCCGGCGACACCTAGGTTTCTGGTCGACCGCTCAAGCCCCCCACCCCAGGAGCAGGCATGGACCGAGAGACCAGCACCGGGCACCTCACCCGCAAGGCCGTCCTGCGCGCCGCGCTCGCGGCGGGCATGGCCGCGCCCGTGGTGCTCATGGGCGTCCCGGCACTCGCCCGTACCCTCACCGACGGCACGGGCGCCGCACCCGCGCTCACGCCGGCGTGCGACGACGGCGACGACCCCACGCCGCCCCAGACCGAAGGCCCCTACTTCAAGCCCAACTCACCGCGCCGGACCAGCCTGTTGGAGCCCGGGCTGCCCGGCGTGCGGCTGGAGGTGAGCGGCTACGTCTTCGGGCGGGCGTGCCGGCCGGTCTCCGGCGCGCTGCTCGACTTCTGGCAGGCCGACACGAACGGCGCGTACGACAACACCGGATTCCGCTTCCGCGGCCACCAGTTCACGGGCACGGACGGTTCCTTCAGGCTCAGCACGATCGTCCCGGGCCTCTATCCGGGCCGCACCCGGCACCTCCACGTCAAGGTCCAGGCCCCGGGCCGGCCGGTGCTCACCACGCAGCTGTACTTCCCCGGCGAGCCGCGCAACAACACCGACCCGATCTTCGACGCGCGACTGCTGATGAGCGTGCGGGACGCGGGCGGCGGCGGGAAGGAGGCGGCCTTCGACTTCGTCCTGGACGTCCCGCAGGACCCGGGCCCGACGCCGACGCCCACGCCGACGCCCACGGCTCCCGGGGGCACGTGGTCGGCCGGCACCGCGTACCGGGCGGGCGACGCCGCCACGTACGGCGGACGGGGCTACGTGTGCCTCCAGGCACACACGGCCCAGCCCGGCTGGGAGCCGCCGGCGGTGCCGGCGCTGTGGCGGGCGGCGTGACGGGTCGGCCGGATCGACCGTCCGGCCGGTGGCTCGCGGACGCGCCGGGCGGCCCGCACCCGGCCCGCTCCCCGTGCCGTGTGTGCCTCACGGACGAGGCGCACACGGCGGAGGCGGGCCAGGGGCCTGTCTAGGCGGCGGGGTTCGGGGCGATGCGTCCGGTGACCTCGCCGAGGGCGACGCGGGTGCCGTCCGGGCCCGGGGCCCAGGCGGTCAGGGTGACCTCGTCGCCGTCCTCCAGGAAGGTCCGCTTGCCGTCGGCGAGCTCGAGCGCGTCGCGGCCGTTCCAGGTCAGCTCCAGGAGCGAGCCGCGCTGGCCGACCTCGGGGCCGGAGACCGTACCGGAGCCGTAGAGGTCGCCGGTGCGCAGCGAGGCGCCGTTCACGGTCATGTGGGCGAGCTGCTGGGCCGCCGTCCAGTACATGGAGGCGAACGGCGGCTCGGCCACCACCTCGCCGTTGACGGCGACGCTGATGCGCAGGTCGAAGCCGCCGGGCTCCTCCTCGGCGGAGTCGTCCAGGTACGGCTGGAGCGCGAAGTCTCGGGCGGGCGGAGCCACGCGCGCCGCGTCCAGGGCTTCGAGCGGGGTCACCCAGGCCGAGACGGAGGTCTGGAAGGACTTGCCGAGGAACGGGCCGAGCGGCACGTACTCCCAGGCCTGGATGTCGCGCGCCGACCAGTCGTTGAGCAGGGTCAGGCCGAAGACGTGCTCGCGGAAGTCGCCGAGCGCGACGGGCCGGCCCAGCTCGGACGGCGTGCCGACGAGGAAGCCGACCTCCGCCTCGATGTCGAGCTTGACCGAGGGCCCGAAGACGGGCGCCGGGTCGGCGGGCGTCTTGCGCTGGCCGGCCGGGCGCACGACGTCGGTCCCGGAGACGACGACGGTGCCGGCGCGTCCGTGGTAGCCGATCGGCAGGTGCTTCCAGTTCGGGGTGAGCGCGTCGCCGTCCGGGCGGAAGATCCTGCCGACGTTGGTGGCGTGGTGCTCGCTCGCGTAGAAGTCGACGTAGTCGGCGACCTCGTACGGCAGGTGCAGCGTGACGGTGTCCAGGGCGTGCAGCAGCGGCTCCACGACCGGCCGGTGCGCGGGCACGGTCACCCAGCCGGTGAGCGCCCGGCGCACGTCACGCCAGGCGGTCCGCCCGGCGGCGAGCAGCGGGTTGAGGCTCGGCTGCGCGAGCAGCGCGGCGTACGGCGACCCCAGGGCGTGCGCCGCGGCCCCCGCGTCGAGCACGTACCCGCCGATCCGGACGCCGAGCCGGCGGCGCTCGGGCTCGTCGGCGGTGGAGAAGACGCCGTACGGGAGGTTGTGCGGGCCGAAGGGGTCGCCCTCGGGCAGGTCGAGCGGGCTGTGCTCGGGCATCGGTGCTTGCCTCGCTTTCCAGGTGTGTGGGGGACACGTTACGGGGCGTGCGCCAAGGCGCTGATGACATGTGTCACACAGAAACTGCGGCCTCCGTGGGCAACTGTCCGGGTTCGCGGGCTTTGTGGCGCCGGTGCGTGCGCGGTGCGACGGGAGGGCCTGTCACGGCCCGGCGAATGTCGCTATTCCGCGGCGTATTCCGGTCATACGATCAGCCCGTCGTTGCGCCGCGTGACCTATCCGCAGGCGCGCGACCCCACAACTCCGTTTCTCTCATCTTCGTCCGACCAGAAAAGGTCCATCTTGAAGATCCGCCGAATTCTCGCCACGGCCGTGGCCGCCGCGGTGACCACGCCGGTCGTGTTCCTTTCCGCCGCGCCGGCGTTCGCCGAGGACAAGCCTGCGTCGCAGACGCAGGACCAGAAGCAGACGATCAAGGAACTGCGCGAGGCCGTCGCCAAGGCGCAGACCGCGTACGAGGCCGCCGTCGTCGCCCACGCCAAGGCCGAGGAGGCCCTGGCCGCGCTGGACAAGGCCGACAACCCGCTGAAGAAGGCGGCCGTCGACGCCAAGAAGGCGTCCGAGCTCGCCGCTGCCGCGAAGAACGTGGCGGACGGCCAGCTGGCCGACGCCGAGAAGGCGCTGGCGGAGATCCAGGCCAAGCCGGACGCCACCGCGGAGGAGAAGGCGCTCGCCGAGAAGGCCGTCGCCGACGCGAAGACCGGCGCCGACGCCGCCAAGACCACCGCCGAGACCAAGGCCGCCGAGGCGGCCGAGGCCAAGGACGCCCTGGACGATGCGCGCGTCGCCGCCGCCCGTGAGGCGGAGAAGGCCCGGGTGGCCAAGGAGAAGGCGGCGAAGGAGCTGGACGCCGCCAAGGAGGCGCTGCGGGAGGCCCTGGCCGAGGAAGAAGAGGAGCCGTTCGAAGACTGCGAGGCCGACAAGGGCATCATCGGCTCCCTGACCGGTCCGAAGGAGATCACCGCCGGTCAGAGCGGGATCTTCACCTTCCGCGTCACCAACAAGGGCAGCGCCGAGATCGAGTCGGTCGATGGTTCCGCCGAGGCGTACATGTACGAGGGCATCAACCTCGACAAGTACCTCCACGTGTCCTGGTCCTCCGCCACCCACCCGAAGTGGCAGCCGATCGAGGAGGACACCATGTTCTCCACCTCCGCGCTCAAGCCGGGCAAGTCCTTCGACTTCAAGCTGAAGGTCACGGTCGACGCCAAGGCCCCCGCCGGTGACGGCGCCGTCTCCACCGGTGCCGGCTACGTCAACGAGGACGGCTCCTGCGGCTGGACCGATGAAGGCACCTACGCCGGCTTCGCCGTGGTCAAGCCCACGAAGCCTGGTACCGGCTCCGCCGGTGGCAACGGAAACACCGCCCAGCAGGGTGGTCAGTCGACCACTCCGGTGACCACCGGAACCTCCGGCACGCTCGCCAACACCGGCGCGGGCTCCTCCACCATGCCGATCGCCCTCGCCGCCGGTGCGGCCGTGGTGCTCGGTGCCGGTGCGATGGTCGTCGTGCGTCGTCGTAAGGCCGGCGCCGACGCGTAAGCGCGTACGTACGGTGCGGTGAAGGGCCCCTTCCGGAATCCGGGAGGGGCCCTTCCTCATGCGGGCGGGGATCAGCCCGCCGTGCGCGGGATGCGTTTCTCCCACGTGCGGTGGAAGACGACCTCCCCGCCCTCCCGGCAGATCACCTCGTCCGACGTCAGGAACGCGTCCGCGTCGCACGTGATCTCCGAGCGGGTCTCGACGCGGACGTCCCACGCCAGTTCCGGGCGGTGGAGGCGGATGTTCCAGTCCGAGCGGGTGCGGGCCGTCAGCGGGCCGGACTCGGCGATCGTGTACGTGTCCAGGGCGTCGTCGGTGTACTCCAGGCCGTCCGGGTAGACCCGGGTGCCGCCGTAGCGCGGGTCGACCTCCAGGCGCCACTCGCCCTTCGCCACGTCGCGGACCACCACCCGCTCCGGGCGCGGCTCCTCCAGCGTGCGCGGGTAGGACACGTTCAGCGGCTCGGACTGTTCCGGTTCCTCGAACTCGACGGCGTCGGCCGTCCGGGCGCGGACCGGGAGGGTGAGGGAGGAACCCGTCGGGTCGAGGGTGAAGCCGGCGGCGTCCGGCTGGGGCCAGATCCACGGCCAGTACGCGGAGGAGACCGCGAGGCGGACCCGGTGGCCGGGCGCGAAGGCGTGGCCGATGGCGTTCAGCCGGAAGTCGTAGCTCTCCCACTCGCCGACCTGCGCCTCGACCGCCCGGTCGCGGCCGTAACGGGCGGAGAGGTTCAGCGCGCCCCGGGTGACGAGCGTGGACGACCCGTCCGGGGCGATGTCGCAGAGGCGGGCGATGACCTGGCCGGTCGGGGCCGCGGCGCGCAGGGACAGCCTCACCGACGGCCTGCCCAGGATCTGGAGGGCAGGACCGGCATCCGGGACCGGGAAGTCGAAGCACGCCGAGTGCGCGTCCTCCTCGCGCTGGTCCGGCGGCAGGTCCGCGTCGTTGCCGAAGGGGAAGAAGCGGCCCGCGTCGAGGCCGGTCTGCTGGGGCGAGGACACCCCCACCGGGTCGCCCTGGAAGCCGTACGTCACCGGGGTGACGTTCGGCGACGGCCAGGACGGCTCGGTGACCCAGCGGCCCGGCAGCTCCTCGTACACCGTCGCCGGCGGGTGCGAGTCGCTGATCCAGGAGCGCAGCAGCGGTTCGGCCATCACGTCGTTGTCGACGTTCTTGAGGTGGTGGTCCCACCAGCGCAGGGTCTCCTGGAGGAAGCCGATCGCCGGGCCGGGCGGCAGCCCGCGGTCGGGGTACTGGTGCGACCAGGGGCCGATGATGCCGCGGACGCGGTCCTGCGGGAGGTGCTCGACGAGCCGGAGCACGGTGTCGCGGTACGGGTCGTGCCAGCCGCCCACGGCGAGGACGGCGGAGCGGATCGAGGTGTAGTCCTCGCAGACGCTGCCGTGCCGCCAGTACGCGTCGCGGGTCTGGTGGGCGAGCCACGTGTGGGTGAACGGCGTCACCGCCTCCAGGCGCTTCAGCCACATCTCGCGCCACTCCTCGCCCACGTAGTGCGGGTCCGGCGGCCTGGACACGAAGGCGAGCATGGTCGCGGCCCAGGCGTGCATGTCGACGGCGAGGACGGAGCCGCCCAGGTAGTGGAGGTCGTTGTCGTAGCGGTCGTCGGTGGAGCAGACGGTGACGACCGCCTTCAGGGGCTCGGGCGCCAGGGCGGCGATCTGGAGGCTGTTGGAGCCGCCCCAGGAGATGCCGAACATGCCGACCCGGCCGGTGCACCAGGGCTGCTCGGCGAGCCAGTTCACGACGGCCACGCCGTCGGCGAGCTCGGTCGCGTCGTACTCGTCGCCGGGCAGCCCCTCGCTGTTGCCGTGGCCGCGCACGTCCACCCGTACGGAGGCGTAGCCGTGGCCCGCGTACCAGGGATGGCGCTGCCAGTCGCGGGGCGCGGTCCAGTCCGTGAGGCGGTAGGGGAGGTATTCGAGCAGGGCGGGGACGGGCTCGTCGGTGAGCGGGCGCCACACGCGGGCGTAGAGCCTCGTGCCGTCGGGCATCGGGATGCGGATGTCCTCGTGGCGGGTCTCGTACGGGAAGCCGGTACGGATCTTCGCCATCCTCGCGGGCTTCGCGTCCTCCGCGGGCTTCACGGTCCTCGTGACCCTCGTGATCCTCGTCATCTTCGTGCTCTTCGTGGTCTTCATGGCTCCGGACACCTCGCGGCGCACCTCTGGTCACGACCGTGCCCGGGCTCGCCGTTCGGGCCGCTGTCGATCACTGTTCGGGACAAAACGCCTACTCCTGGTCGTATGGGCTGATCACGAACATACCGGGGGTGACGGGAAGGCGCCCACGGTGATCGAAACGTGACCGGATACGCTGGCTTGAGTGAATGGACCGACACATCGACAATCCGAGTCATCGGCTGGTCGTGGCAGGGTCATCGGCGAGTCACCGACAGGTCGGCCGGAAGGTCGACCCGCAGGTCGGCCGGCGAGCCGGCCGGCAGGTCGAAGCAGGCCGTCGGCGTGCGGTCCGGACATCGTGAAGACAGCGTCAAGGACAGCGTCAGTAGGCGTCAGCAGACAGGAGATCCCCTCGTGACCGTCGTCGGGCCGTTCGGTCTTAGCGTGCGGGACCAGGCTCTCGAAGCCGATGTCCAGACCGGCTTGGCCGCCGTGGAGGCGGGCCTCCTCGACGCCACCAAGAGCGATGTCCCGTTCATCACGGAGGCCGCGCAGCACCTCGTGCTGGCCGGCGGCAAGCGGTTCCGGCCGCTGCTCGTGATGCTCGCGGCCCAGTTCGGCGACCCCTACGCGCCGGGCGTCGTGCCCTCGGCCGTCGTCGTCGAGCTCACCCACCTCGCCACGCTGTACCACGACGACGTCATGGACGAGGCGGCCGTACGGCGCGGCGTCGCCAGCGCGAACAGCCGCTGGGGCAACTCGCTCGCCGTCCTCACGGGTGACTTCCTCTTCGCCCGCGCGTCGCACACGCTCGCGGACCTCGGACCCGAGGCCGTACGCATCCAGTCCGAGGCGTTCGAGCGGCTCGTCACCGGCCAGATCCTGGAGACCGCCGGACCGCAGGAGGGCCGCGACCCCATCGCGCACTACCTCGACGTCCTCAGCGGCAAGACCGGCTCGCTCGTCGCCGTCTCCTGCCGCTTCGGCGCGATGATGTCCGGCGCGGACGAGGGCACCGTCGACATCCTCACGCAGTACGGCGAGCGGCTCGGCGTCGCCTTCCAGCTCGCCGACGACGTCCTCGACATCGCCTCCGACTCCCACGAGTCCGGCAAGACGCCCGGCACCGACCTCCGCGAGGGCGTCCCCACGCTGCCCGTGCTCCACCTGCGCGCCGCCGCGGCCGCCCACGGCCGCCCGGAGGACCTCGAACTCCTCGCGCTCGTCGAGGGCGACCTCACGGACGACGCCCGCCACGCCGAGGCCCTCCGCCGCCTCCGCGTCCACCCGGCCCTGGAGCAGGCCCGCCGCGAGACGGTCCGCTACGCGGAAGAGGCCCGCGCGATGCTGGCCCCGCTCCCGGAGGGCTACGCGAAGGCGGCCCTGGAGGAACTCTGCGACGCGGTGGTGCACCGGGCGGGCTGAAGTCGGCTTCGCCGGATCGTCTGCCGTCCGGAGTCCGTCGGAACGTGAAGGGCCGCACCCCTTGAGGGGTGCGGCCCGCACCTTTGTGCGGCGGCCTCCTGCGGGCCGGGTGGAGCACCTTGTGCGACGAGACACCGCTGACGTAGTGGTAGCCGTCGGGCGGGCCCGCCCTAGGGGTACGTCATCCCGTAGGTGTACGTGAGGTTGAGTCCGCGGGCTGACGATTCCTGGGCGGTGTGCTGGTGGGATGGATCCATCAAGAAGGGTCCACGAGGGCACGGAGGGAACGCAGACATGGCAGGACAGCGCAAGGCGAGCCGTTACGTCGTCCCGGTCGCGGTGGCCGGGGTGGCCGCGGCGACCATCGGGCTGGTGCCGGCGCTCGCCGCGTCGGGTGACCCGGATCTGCCGGACATCACCGCGCAGCAGCTCATCGAGAAGATCGCCGCCTCGGACACCCAGACCCTGTCCGGCACGTTCAGGATCAGCACCGACCTGGGACTGCCGTCCTTCGCCGGGCTGATCCCGTCGGCGCCCGGCGGCTCCGGCTCCGGTTCCGCGGACCCGTCGGAGCGGCTGACCCAGCTGGTCTCCGGCTCGCACACGCTGCGGGTCGCGGCCGACGGTCCCGACCGGCAGAAGCTGACGCTGCTCGACGGCTCGGACGAGTACAGCCTGATCCACAACGGCGACGACCTCTGGGCGTACGACAGCAAGTCGAACGAGGTCTTCCACGAGAAGGGCGAGAAGGGGGACGAGGGCGAGAAGGGCAAGCACGAGCAGGAGCTGCCCGCCACGCCCAAGGAGCTCGCCGACGAGGTGCTGAAGGCGGCCGGCGACACCACCTCCCTCACCGTCGGCGGTACCGCCAAGGTGGCCGGCCGGGACGCCTACCAGCTGGTGATCAAGCCCAAGCAGTCCGGCTCCACGGTCGAGTCGGTCACGATCGCGGTGGACGCGGCCAACGGCACCCCGCTGAAGTTCACCCTCGACTCCGTCAGCGGCGGCAAGCCGGTCGTCGACGCGGGCTTCACCAAGGTGGACTTCGCCAAGCCCGCCGCCGACACCTTCGACTTCAAGGCGCCGAAGGGCGCGAAGGTCACCGAGGGCGCGGCTGACAAGGCGGGGAAGGACGCCGAGGAGGAGTTCGGCAAGGACTTCGACAAGGGCCTCGGCGGGCTCTTCGGGGGCCTGGGGGAGGGTGCGAAGGGCGAGCCGAACATCATCGGTGAGGGCTGGACCACCATCGCCCGGCTCGACACCGGCGCCCCCGCGCCCAAGACCGGCGAGGCGCCGAAGGAGGTCCAGGGCTTCCTGGACGCCCTCGGCGACAAGGTGAGCGGGAAGTTCGGCTCCGGCACCGTCTTCAAGACGAAGATCGTCAACGCGCTGATGACGGACGACGGCAAGGTCTACGTCGGTGCCGTCACCCCGGAGAAGCTCGTGGACGCCGCCAATTCCGCCAAGTAGGGGCGTGGTTGGGACCCCGGGTGGGTCGGGGCTGTCGTCACCGACCCACCCGGGAGTTTTTCTGCGGACTACGGGAACGTCAGCTTGAAGCTGTTGATGTAGCCCGTGTCGACCGCGGCCTTGTCCTGGACGCGGAGGCTCCAGACGCCGTTGGCGACCTCGGAGGAGGCGTTCACGGTGTAGGTCTGGTTGATGTTGTCGGCGCTGCCGCCGGAGCGGTTGTGCAGGTTGTAGACCGAGCCGTCGGGGGCGACGAGGTCGACGACGAGGTCACCGATGTAGGTGTGGACGATGTTCACGCCCACGGAGAGGTTGCTCGGCGCGTTGCCGCTGATGCCGGACACGGTCACGGACGAGGTCACCGCGGTGCCGTTGTCCGGGACGGACACGTCGGCCGTGTTCTCGAAGACCGTGCCCGGCGGCGGGGTCGTGCCGCTCGACAGGTTCCAGACCGCGTACGCGATGGCGTCGGCGTTGCGGTCCAGGGCGGTGTCGTTGATGTTCGCCGTCGTGTCGCACGAGGAGTGGTAGCAGCGGTCGAAGGCCGTGGCCGTGCCGCCCCACTTCTGCACCTGGGCGGAGGTCTTCACCCGGCTGGCGCCGGTGAACAGGCCGCCGACCGGGATGCCCACGTTCTTGAACGAGGCGTGGTCGGAGCGGCCGTCGCCCTCGGTCTCGATCTCCGTCGGGACGCCGAGGCCCGCGAAGTAGGTCTTGAAGGTTTGCTCGATCGTCGGGTCGTCGTCGTAGACGAAGTAGCCCGGGTTGGGCGAGCCGATCATGTCGAAGTTCAGGTAGCCCTTGATCTTCGAACGCTCGGTGGTGGGCAGGTTGTTGACGTAGTACTTCGAGCCGACCAGGCCCAGCTCCTCCGCGCCCCACCAGCCGAACCGCAGGTGCTTGGTGGGCTGGAGCTGGGCGCGGGAGACGGCGAGCGCGGTCTCCAGGATGGCCGCCGAACCCGAGCCGTTGTCGTTGATGCCGGGCCCCGAGGTGACCGAGTCCAGGTGCGAACCGGACATGATCACCTGGTTCGGGTCGCCGCCCGGCCAGTCGGCTATCAGGTTGTAGCCGGTCGTGCCGTTGTACGTGAACTGCTGGACGGTGGTGGTGTATCCCGCCGCGTCCAGCTTGGCCTTCACGAAGTCGATGGACGCCTTGTAGCCGGTACGGCCGTGGGCGCGGTTGCCGCCGTTGTTCGTGGCGATGGTCTGGAGGTCGGCCAGGTGCTGCTTGACGTTGGTCACCGATATGTCGGGCGGCGTCACGGCGGCGGTGCCCGATGCGGCGGTCGCCGGGGCGGCGCCGGCGAAGGCGCCGAGGACCAGTGCCGAGGCACCGGCCAGGGCCGACAGTCTTGTGGACAGTCTCGCGGAGAGTTTCATGTGGGGGCTCCGGATTCCGAACTGGGGATGGGACGGAACGTGCGAGCGCCTCGCGCCGTGGGTGACGCGAGGCGTTGGAGCGTGTCAGAGCGTGTTTCAGAGCGTGTGGAGCTTCATGGAGCACGAGCTTGGTCGGAGCATGTGCGGCTGCGCTTTGTGTGACGAATGTTCAGCGAGAGTTTGACGTCTCGTCAAGAGCAGAAACCGGTCAGGAGTGTTCGCTCACCGAACATCCGAGCGCCCGCAGCCGCAGCGTCGACATCGCGTCGTCGAGAGGATGAGGCCGGCTCCACCGCATGAGGTTGACGGCGATGGACATCTGGCGCCTGCCGTCCGCTCGCGTCAGGGAGACCGTCCCGGCTCCCCAGACCGTGCCCTCGTTGCCCCAGAAGGTGCCGCAGTCCGGCACCTCGATCTTCTGCAGCCCCAGGCCGTACGTGATCGTCGACCCGTCCAGGGCGATCACCGGCACCGTCCGCCGCATCTGCGCCAGCGAGGCCGGAGCGATGATCCGGCCGCCGAGCAGCGCCCGGTAGAAGCGGTTCAGGTCCTCCATGGTGGACACCAGGCCGCCCCCGGCCATGTCCCACGACATGGTGTAGACGCTGTAGTCGCGCGGCGGTTCGAGCGCGCCCCAGAGCGCCTCGTACATCTTCGAGTGCGGGCCCTTGATGCGCGGCCCGGTGGGGAAGAAGGTGTGCCGCAGCCCGGCCCGCCCGATGACGTTCCGGGTGATGTACTCCTCCGCCGGCACGCCTGTCACCCGCTCCAACAGCTCGCCGAGCAGCAGGTAGTTGGTATTCGAGTAGACGCCGGGGAGCGCGCCGGGCTCGGCCGGCGCCGGCGCCGCGAGACCGAGCGCGATCAGGTCCGGCACCCGGAACCGCGTGAAGCGGTTCTCGTCGAGGCTCTTCGAGGAGACCGGCCCGTCGGCGCCGGATATGGACGGGAAGGCGTACGGGATGTACTCGGCGAATCCGCTGGTGTGGTTGAGCAGCATCCGTACGGTGACCACCCGGCCGCGCTCGCCCGGTACCAGGTCGGGCAGGTAGTCGCCGATCGGGGCGTCGAGCCGTACCCGACCCTGCTCGACCTGCTGGAGCACGGCGGAGGCGGTGAAGACCTTGGTGATGCTGCCGACCCGTTGCAGCAGATCGGGCCGGACCGGGCGCTGCGACTCCAGGTCGGCGACCCCGGCAGCGCCCCGCCAGGTGCGCCCCGCGTCCCGCACTTCGGCGAAGGCGCCGGGCATGCCGGCGGCGTGCAGGCCGTCCAGGGCGGACTGGAGGGCGGCGGGGTCGAGCCCGGGGGTGGGAGCGGGGGCGGGAGAGGGGGCAGGGGCGGGGGACGTGCCGGTCGTGGCGGCCGCGGGGGTGGTGGTCGCCGCCATCAGGCCGAAGGCGGCGAGCCCGAGCAGTGACAGGCGCAGTTTCATGGGGCGGTCCTCTCGTGAGCGGGTGCTGGGTGCTGGGCGCCGGGTGCCGGGCGCTCGGTACCGGGTGCCGGCTGCTGGGCGCTCGGTGCTGGGTGCCGACTGCCGGGCGCTCGGTGCTCGGTGCTGGGTGTTGGGTGCGCGATACCGGGCGCGCGACGCCCGGTGTCGGGCGCTCGGTGCCGGTGCTTCAGTCGGCCAGGGCGCGGCGCAGGACGGCTCCGAGCTCGGCGTTCTGCCGCTGCGACACGTCGGCGGAGACGATCGCCTGCGAGCCGTGGAAGGTGCCGGGCCACTGGTGCAGCTCGACCGACACGCCCGCCTGGAGGAGCCGCAGGGCGTAGTGGATGTCCTCGTCGCGGTTGGGGCAGAGCTCCGCCGTCGCGATGTAAGCGGGCGGCAGGCCCGTCAGGTCCTCGGCGCGGGCGGGCGCCGCGTACGGGGTGGCGGGCCGTCCGCCGAGGTAGTGCCGCCACGACGCCGCGACCTTGTCCCGGTCGATCCAGGGCGTGTCGGTGAAGTTCCGCTGCGACCAGGTCTCCTGCCGGTCGTCGAGCTGGGGCTGGTTGAGCAGCTGGAAGCGGATCGCGGGGCCCCGCTCGTCCCGTGCCCGCAGGGCCACCGCCGCCGCGAGCCCGCCGCCGGCGCTGTGGCCGGCGACCGCGATCCGCGCCGGGTCGACGCCGAGCCGGCCGGCGTTCGCCGCCGCCCAGGTGAGCACCGCGTAGGCGTCGTCGAGGGACGCGGGGAAGGGGTTCTCGGGCGAGAGGCGGAAGCCGACCGAGAGCACCACCACGCCGGAGGTGGCGGCGAGCCGGGTCGCCCACGGGTGTTCGGTGTCCACGTCTCCCGTGACGTGTCCGCCTCCGTGCAGCCAGACGACGGCGGCCCGCGCGTCGTGCGGGCGGTAGACGCGTACGGGTACGTCCGGACCGGCGGCGACCGGCACCGCGAGGTCCTCGACCTCCATGCCGGAGGTGTCCGGCAGCGGCACCGAGGCGGCGAGCCGGGCGAAGAGCTGGCGCGCGCCGGCCGGGTCGGCGAGATCGGCCTGGGGGAACAGCGGGACGAATGCTTCGAGTTCGGGGTCCATGACGGCCATCCTGGCGGCCGCTGCCCGGCGGCGCGGCCGCCGTCCGTCGCGCTTCCGGGCCCGTTCGCGCACCGATCGGCGCGGGCCGCCACGCCGTCGGTCCTTCTATCCTTCCGGGCATGGAGGCACTGGCCCTGCGCCTGTCCGGACTCGATCCGTACGCCGGCGGCGCGATCCGCATCGTGGCGTTCTACGACACGCTGATGCGCCGCCGCGTCGACCTGCCGGCGCTCGCCCGCGCCTCGGCCGGTCTCGCGGAGTGCGTCACCGGGATACGGGTGCACGGCACGGGGCGGGCCGTCCGGGTCTCGCCGCTGGGCACGGAGGCCGACGCGCCGGCGCCGCCCGCACCGGCGCCGCCCGCGTCGACGACGGTGCCGGTCACGCTCGACGAGGAGGAGATCGGCGAGGTGTGGCTGGAGCGGCCCGGCCCGCCGAACGCGCTCGACGAGGTCCTGCTCGACCGCCTCGCGATCGCCGTCGCGGCGGCGGTCGAACGCTACGGCCCGGCCCGTACGACCATGGCCGACCCGGCCCTCGTCGAACTCGCCGTCGCCCCGACCACGGACCCCGCCGCCCGGGCCCGCGCCCTGCGCCTCCTGGGCTTCGCGCCCGGCCGGCCGGTCCAGGCGGTCGCGGTCCGTTCCGGCCTTCCCCTCGACAGGATCGGCGCGCGGATCTGCCCGGCCGGCCTGGTGAAGGCGGCGGTCCTCGCGGCGCCCGGGGGACCTGGCCGACCTGCCGGACCGGGCGGATATGGCGGACTCGCCGGACACGGCGCGCCTGGCGGACTTGCCGGACCTGCCGGACCTGCCGGACCCGCCCGAAGTGCCGGCTCTGGCGGAATCGATGGCCAGGGCGGCGCGCCTGGCGGACCCGCCGGACTTGCCGGACCCGCCGGAAGTGCCGGCTCTGGCGGAATCGCCGGCCAGGGCGCGCATGGCGGACCCGCCGGTCCCGCCGCACCCGCCGCACCCGCCGGACTGGCCGGCCTCGCCCGACTCGGCGGACCTGACGGACGTGGCCGGCCCGCCGTGTCCGGCGGTGAGATCGGCGTGCTGCTCACCACGGCCGTCGACCCCGCCCGCTTCCCGGACGGTGTACGGGCCGGGGTCGCCGACGCGGACAGTCCCGAGACGTCCTGGCGGCAGGCCCGCACGGCCCTGCGCTTCACCACCGACCACCAACCGGTCGTCCACTACGCCGACTTGGGCGCCCTCGCACTGCTCGCCGACGTCCCCGACGCGGCCGCACGCGCCAACCCGGACGTCGCCGCACTCGCCCGGGCGGTGGCCGGCCCGGAGGGCCAGGAAGCCCTGGAGACCCTCGACGCCTACTGCGCCACCGCCTCGCTCCGCCGCGCCGCCGAGCGCCTCCACCTCCACCACAGCAGCGTCTCCCGCCGCCTCGACCAACTCGGCAAGGCGCTCGGCCTCGACCTCACGGCCCCGACGGGCCTCACGCGGGCCCGGCTGGCGCTCACGGCGTGGCGGCTCCTGGCCGACGGGCCCGAGCCCGGGCGCTGGCCCTGAACTCGCCGCCTCCATCGAACGATGCAGCCCGAAATCGTTCCGTCGGCCGAGGAGCCACCCTCCGGCCCGCTCCTACGCTGAAGCCGTCCCCCTCGAACCGACGGCACCCAGTCGAATGCCGTGAGACGCGAGAAGAGGTCTCCCATGAGCCGCGCCACGAAGAACCTGGCCGAAGGATCCGTGACCTTGCTCGTCGGCCTCGCGCTGGCGCTGTTCGCCGACGGGATCGAGATCCCGGTCTTCACCCTCACCAAGGTGGGAGTGGTCCTCGTCGTCGTCGGCGCCGCCCTGCTGCTCACCGGCCTCGTCCAGGCGGTACGGGAGAGGTGACGCCCGGCCCGCCGGCCCGTACTAGGGGTAGCGGGGCAGATCGTCGGTGGAGATGGTCCAGTCGGCGATGGTGACGTCCTCGCCGTAGAAGAAGTCCTTGCGCGTCGCGTAGCGGGGGCCGTCGGGCGTGGCGTGGATGTCCGAGAAGACGGCGCCGGAGCCGGTCCGGGGGTCGAAGATCGCGTAGACGGGGATGCCGAGGAGGGGGTAGTCGCGCAGCTTCCCGACCCAGTCGTTGTCGGGGTTCGAGCGCGAGACGACCTCGATGGCGGCGATGAGGGTACGGGGGTCGAAGGAGCCGTCGCCCTCCATGTCCGCCATGGAGATCACCATGATGTCGGGGTGGCGCATGACGCCTTGCGGCTCGTCCTCAACGTCGGGCTCTCCCGTATGGGCCGCGATGTCTTCCGGCATCCCCTTCTCAAGGCGCCGACGCAGCTGCAACACGGTCAACTCGTGTGGGCGACTCGGGGCCATCATGTCGTGGACGATTCCTTCTTTGGTGATCTCGAACTTGCCAGGGACGGTGTCGTCCAGGCGGTCCAGGGCTTCGCGCATGGTCCGGTAGAGCGGGAATGCGGTGGTCATGGCGCCGGCTCCTCGTGTGTGCCCTGGGGCCCGAGTCATCAGCTTCATGCTAGGCGGCCTCTCTTGTATCGGAGCGGCAATCCCGGCACCGGCCCGGTGTGGCGGAGCGGAAGGGGCGGTCGCAGCCGTCGCACATCTGGAACGGGTCAGGGGCCGGGGGCCCGGCAGGGAGGGGCGGCGGCATCAGCACGACGAGGCGGTGCGCCAGGAGGCCCGCCGGGTGGGCCAGGTCGTCGGGGAGGCAGGCCGAGAGCGTGCGCGTTACGGCGTCGGGGTGGGCTCCGCGGTCGAGCCACGCCGTCACTCCCGGGGCGAGGCGCCGGACGTCGCGCTCGGACAGCAGGAGCCGGGGTGAGTGGAGGCGGAGGCCGGCGAGGAGCTCGGCGGCGGGGCGGTGGCGCTCGTCGAGCGGCGCGGCCGGCGGAGGCTGAGACGGCGGCGGGGTCTCGCCACGCTTCGGCGAAGGCGCCGGAGGCGGCGGAGGGGCCGGAGGGGCCGGAGGTGGCGGAGGTTGCGAAGGCCGCAGAGCTTGTGACGGCGCCGGAGGCGGAGAAGGCGAGGGCGGCGGCGAGGGCGGCGAAGGCCGCGGGGGCCGCGGAGGCGACGAGGGCTTGGCGCGCTTCCGCGAAGGGGGCGGCGGAGGAAGCGGGGGGAGCGGAGTGTCCGGCGGTGTCTTCGGCGGCGTCTCCGGCGAGGGGTCGCGCTCAGCCCTCGGGCGGTTGTACGAGATTGTGCGCGGCACGATCCGGCCATCGGGAAGCCGCTCCCGGAAACGGGCCAGGTAGCCGTGGGTCTCCAGCTCCCGCATGGCGCGGGCGATGCGCAGCTCGCTCTCGGGCACTTGGGCGGCGATGGCCTTGATGCCGACGGGGGTACCGGCGGGCAGCGACTGGAGGTAGAGGGCCAGCCCTCTCGCGACCAGCGAGATCTTGTGGTTCTGGGCGAGGTGATTGCCGATGACCACGTAGTGGGCCGTGAGCGGGACGTTGTCGTGAATGAGCCCGGAGGCGTGCAGGGGCACGCTAGGGTGCTGTGAAGCCATCGGGAAGGTGCTTCTTCCTCGGTGGTCAGGCCCTCGATCGGGATCGCTAGTCCCGGCCGGGGGCCGACGCATGTCTGGGGGTTGTGGCGTGAGCATATGCCAGGCAACAGGCATGAAATCCAGCCCAGTTGGTACCAATCACCCGAGTGGGTGACGTGCCGGAGGCGGGGAGGCTGGAGGGGAGGGATCGGTAATTTCCCTGGTACTTAAGTCTTTTACGGCGTGGGCCACCGCGCCGCGAGCGCCTGCGTCGCGGGCGGCCGCGACGCCGCCGCTCCGGGCAGGGCCACCTCGGCCCAGACCGTCTTCCGGGGCACCGGCCCCCGCCGGACGCCCCAGCTCCGCGACAGCGCCTCGACGAGCGGCAGCCCGTACCCGGCCGCGACGACGGGAAGCCGGTCGCCCCGGGTGTCCGTGACCTCGATGCGCAGACGTTCCTCGGCGGCGAAGAGCCCGAGGGTGAAGTCCCGGCCGGGCACGCGACCGTGGGTGACGGCGTTGGCGGCCAGTTCGGCCACGATCTGGGCCGCCGGTTCCGAAGCCGCGACCAGCTCCCAGGAGCGCAGCTGCTCGACGGCCAGCAGCCTGGCGAGCCGAGCGCCCCTGGGCGTGGCGGAGAGCCGGATTCCGAATTGGCGTACGGATGCCAAGAGTTGGGTGGGTTCCTGATTCATGTGACCCAGCGTGGTCGTACCTGCTTACGCTGCCCATCGAACATGCCCTTACGTACGGTTACTGTCCGGGGACTGTCCGGTCGTGTCCCGACTGTCCCGCGCGACACTCCGGGAAGGGCTCTGCCCGAAGGAGGTGGGCGCGCATGAGCGTGAACGAAGCTGACGGTACGGGGACAGAGGACGCGGGCTGGGAGGTGGAGCCCGGCGACGAGTCGGGCGCGGCCGTGGTCGCGGCGGTGGGCCGCCAGATCAGGCTGTGGCGCGAGGCGAAGGGGCTGAGCGCGGTAGAGCTCGGGGCGGCCGTGGGTTACGGAGAGGACCTGGTGCGCAAGGTCGAGCGGGGCGCGCGCATCCCCCGACCCGAGTTCCTGGACAAGGTGGACAAGGCGGTGGGGGCCGGCGGGCTGATCTCGGCGATGAAGAGTGACGTGCAGGAGGTCAGGTACCCGAAGCAGGTGCGTGACCTCGCCAAGTTGGAGTCACGGGCGGTCGAGTTCTGTTTCTACTCCAACTTCAACGTCCATGGTCTGCTGCAGACGGAGGAGTTCTCGCGGGCTCTCCTGCGAACGTGGCGACCCGCGTACGGGCAGCAGGAGCTGGACCGCTATCTGGCGGCTCGTGTGGCGCGTCGGGCGGTGCTTGAGCGGGAACCGGCGGCGGAGTTCAGCTTCATCCAGGAAGAGGTGTCGCTGCGTCGGCCGGTCGGGGGCAAGATGGTGTTGCGTCGCCAGCTCGAACGCCTGCTGGAGGTGGCTGAATTGCCCCATGTCGAGATCCAGGTGATGCCGACGGAGCAGGCCGACCACCCCGCGACGGGCGGGCGGATCGCCATCCTGAAGTTCGGGGACGGCACGGCAGTGGGGCGCATGGACGGGGACTTCGGCGGTCGGCCGGTCTCGGATCTCAAGCGGCTCCGGATCTTGGAACTTCGCTATGGCATCCTCCGGTCCATGGCCCTCACTCCTGGGGAGTCCAGGGACTTCATCGAGCAACGGCTGGGAGAGACATGACCGACAACTCCGAACTCAAATGGTGCAAGAGCAGCTACAGCGACAGTGGCAACGGCAACGACTGCGTCGAGGTCGCCACCACCCCCGGCACCGTCCACGTCCGCGACTCCAAGGACACCGAAGGCCCGCGCCTCGCCTTCGGCCCCGGTGCCTGGGCCGGGTTCGTGAGCTTCGCGTCCGAATAGCGCCAGCATTCGTCCCGCGTCCGCGTGAAGGTGGGCGTATGACCACGACGACCTACACGCCACGCGCCATCCCGCCCGCCGCCCTGGCCGAGCTCCGCCGTACCGACGACGCGGGCCGCACGTGCCGGCCGTTCACGGCGGACGCCGAGGCCGCCGGGAATCCGCTGCGCTGCTGCCTGCGCTCCTCGCGCGAGGGGGAGCGGATCGCCCTCGTGTCGTACGCCCCGCTGCGGCGGTGGGCCGCCGAGACGGGGGCCGAGCCGGGGGCGTACGACGAGCAGGGGCCGGTCTTCATCCACGCCGAGGAGTGCGCGGGTCCGCCCGCCGCGCCCGGGACGTACCCCTTCGACCGGCCCGGCGCGCTGCGCACCCTGCGCCGTTACGACGCCGCCGGGCGGATCGTCGGCGGGCGGCTCCTGGAGATCCCGGAGGCGCCGAACGAGGGCTTCGACCGGGCCTTCGAGGAGGCCTTCGCCGATCCGGCCGTCGCGCTCGTACACGTACGGGCCGTGGAGTACGGCTGCTTCCAGTACGAGGTGCGGCGGGACGCCCCGTAGGCTCGGCCGAGTGATCACCGACGAATTCAGCGACGCGTTCCTGCTGGAGGCCGAGCGGCACGCCGCGTGGGGCGCGGCGCAGCTCGAAGCCCTGGCGGACTTCCTGCCCGAGGGGGACTGGACGGCCGACCTGGCGGCCTGCCGCTACCGGCAGGGGCCCGTCGAGCTCAGGGTCGGGGTCCTCGGCACGTACGACATGAACGAACAGAGTTGGATGTGGGGTTGGGCCAACCCCGGGCTGCGAGGTGGTGAGGTCGTCGCGCTGGCCGGAGCCGTCGAGCGGTACGGGCGGGCGCACGGCATCGCCGAACTCACCGCGGAGGTCCTGGACCTGTCCGGCTTCCCCGACCCGCGGCGCGCGGCCGAGATGCTGGCCTTCACCGGGATGGGCGTCGCCGAGGCCGCCGGCTACATCGGCGTGCCCGCCGGCCCGGCCACCCAGGTCTACTTCCTGCCCGACGACCCGCAGGTCCCACGCCCCGGCCTCGACCCGGTCGCCCTGCCCCGCACCCTGCTCACCGGCGCCGGCCTGATCGGCCGCTCGGCCCGCCACGTCGTCGAGGGCCACTTCGACCACCACGGCGCCCCGTACCGCGCGGAACCGGACCGGATCACCGCCGAACTCCCCGGCGGCAGCACGGCCGTGGTCTCCTTCGACGGCCTCGGCCGGATCGCGGGCGTGGAGCTCGACGTCGTACGCGTCGGCGGCTAGGCCGTTTCCCTCGGCGGTCGGCCGTCTCCCTCGGTCGCACGTGCCTGTCCCTGCCCCTCCGTGCCCTCCCGTCGGCTCGTACCCCGCCTCATCAGGGCCGACGTCTCGTTGCTAGGGTCTGCCGACTCGTGTGCCGGGGGGCAGCGGAGACAGGTGTTCGAGGAGGGGCTTGGGGTGCGTCGTCACGTGTGGAAGAGGGCCGGGTTGTGCACGGCCCTGCTGATGGGGCTGGTGGCGGGACCGGTCGGCGCCGCGCAGGCGGAGGCGGCCGCGCCGGCGGAGACGGTGTTCCAGGCGGACCGGTTCGTGCCGCGCACCGTCGCCCCGCTGGGAGCGGGGGCGTCCGGCGTGCTGTACCGCCAGGAGGGCACCGACGGCCTGCTGTGGACCGGGTGGGACGGCCGGACGCGGACGGTCGACCTCAACGGGGCGGGGGTGGAGGGCGACGAGTACAGCGACACGCGCCGGACCTGGCTGCCGGCCGGTACCGACGTACTGCTCTACGCGGAGGGCGGCGCGCACCGGCGGATCGACCTCGCCACGGACGAGCGGACCACGGTCACCTTGCCCCAGGGGCACATCGTCCAGGCCCGCGTCGGCGACATGGTCGTGACCACCACGGGCAGCGCCGGGAGCCTCGCGTACCACCTGCTCAAGGTCGCCCCCGACGGTACCGCCACACCGGTGGCCGACGTGTCCGGACCCGTCCCTTCCCGGCTGTACGAGCAGGTGGCCGCGGACGAGCGGACCCTGGTCGTGCGCTACCCCGGTGACACCGACTACACGGTCGACCTCGGCCTGTTCGACCTGCGGACGGGAGCCTTCACGCGCGGGCCGCGCGTGGATACAGCCCCGCACACCCAGGTCGTCCTCACCGAGGACCGTCTCGCCTGGGTCACGTGGGACGGCAAGACCCTCAGCTCCGTGCCCCGGGACGACCCGTCCGCCACCCCGACGGACGTTCCGCTGACCCCGCCCGGCTCCGCGCGGCCCGTCATCGCGGCCGCCGGCCAGGACCTCCTGCTCACCTGGACCGCCTCAAACGCCCAGCTGTCGGACGACCCCGCCGGTTTCCCCCTGCAGCGCATCGCCTACGACGGCAGCCGCGCCACCACCCTCGCCCGGCATGCCGGACCGGCCATGGTCAACAGCGCCGACGGTGACGTCGTCGTCGCCTCCGGAGCCGACTCCGCCCACTGGGCCCTGCGGAAGACGTCCACCGACGGGCTGCGGACGACCGACCTCGCCGCCGCCCCGCCCGTGGCCGCCGGCGTCGGCCGGCTGTCGCTCGCCAACGGCGTGCTGGCGACGCTGGAGTCCGACAGCGCCCCGAACGCCGGTGTCTACACCCGTACGGTCACGGCCACGCCGGACGGATACCGTGCGGGTGAGCCCGTCCGCCGGGACTGGGCCATGGGTTCGGGCCCGTGGAGCACCGGCGACGGCCGGTCCCTCAGGGTGGACAGCCAGTCCGGGCAGGTCTTCGTCGAGACGGTCGACCGCGAGGACGGCACCTACTTCCGCGCGCCGTCCGCGACCGGCCAGCTGGTCACCGTCACCGGACGCTACGCAGTCGTCAACGGGCTCAACCCCGACCGGCAGTACGTCGGTGACCTCTCCGACGACGCGAGCAGCTACGACCCGATCCGCAGCCGTGCGGTCACCGCCGCCTCCGTCTGGGGCACCACGTACTGGACCCCGACCGGCACCCCCGGCGTCCTGTCCGCGGACGACCTGAAGACCGGCGCCAAGACCACGCTGGACACGGGCGCGCCCTGCGTCCCCAAGGACCTCCAGGCCGTCGGCCGCTGGCTCTACTGGTCCTGCGGGCCCACGGGCCCGGCCGGCGTGTACGACCGCACGGCGAAGAAGAACGTCACGGTCCCTGCCGGAGACGCCCTCCTCGGCGACGGCTACCTGGTGCGCCACGACAGGACCGCCGGGCAGCTGGCACTCACCGCGTTCCGTGACGGCGCCGCCGTCACCCGGAGCGTCGGCAGTGTCCCCGCGTCCGCCGACTTCCGGCGCGGCGTGGAGTGGACCGTCGACAGGTTCGGCGGGCCCCTCGCCTACGAGGACGCCGACGGGCGCATCCACATCGTGCCGAGCGGCGTGACCGCGGAGCCGTTCACCCTCGTGCAGTCCTCGGTGGCCGCGCAGCAGACCGTCACCGCGTGGCAGCACTGGCGGCCCCGCTGGCTGCCCTCCCGCCCCGCGGGCACCTGGCAGGTCGCTCTGCGCAACAAGCGCACCGGTGTCCTCGTGCGTACCTTGAGGGGCAGCGGCGACGGACCGACGGGCGGTGCGGTGGCCGTCGACTGGGACGCGCGGGACGAGCGCGGTCTCGGCGTCGAGAGCGGCGACTACACGTGGACGATGACCGCGTCTCCGGCGGACGGCGTCGGCGCCGCCCTGCAGCAGTCGGGCGTGGTGCGCATCGACGGCAGCGCGGTGACGACTCCGGCGGGCACCTATGAGCCGCTCACGCCGACCCGGCTGCTCGACACCCGCGCCGGGCTCGGCGCGCCCAAGGCCAAGGTCGGGCCCGGCCAGACCGTCTCGCTGAAGGTCGCGGGCGTCGGCGGGGTACCGGCGAGCGGCGTCACCGCCGTGGTCCTCAACGTGACCGCGACCGGTCCGACCGCCGCCGGCTTCGTGTCCGCATACCCGTCCGGCGCCGAGCGGACCTCCGCGTCCAACCTCAACTTCGTCGCCGGGCAGACGGTCGCGAACGCCGTGGTCGTCCCCGTCCTCGACGGCAAGGTGACCTTCTACAACCGGGCCGGTTCGGTGGACCTGCTCGCCGACGTCTCCGGCTACTTCGCCGAGGGCGACTCCGGCTCCACGTACCGGCCCGTGACGCCGGACCGGATCCTGGACACCCGCTCGGGCCTCGGCGCCCCGAAGGCGAAGGTGGGCGCGGGCCGTACGGTGACCGTGCAGGTGGCCGGCCGGGCCGGAGTGCCGCAGAGCGGCGCGACCGCGGTCGTCCTGAACGTGACCGCGACCAACCCGACCGCCACGAGCTTCGTGTCCGTGTACCCGTCGGGCACCCAGCGCACCAGCGCGTCCAGCCTGAACGTCACGGCCGGACGCACCGTGCCGAACCTCGTGACCGTGCCGCTCGTCGACGGCAAGGTGAACCTGTACAACCACAACGGCTCGGTGGACCTGCTGGCCGACGTCGCCGGTTACTACACCGAGGACCCGGCGGCCGACGGCTCCCGCTTCACCGCCGTGGGTCCGGTCCGGGTCATGGACACCCGCGTCGACCTGCCCCTGGGCACCGGCTACTCGGGCATGAGCCCCGCGTCGACCAAGTCGCTGGGATTCCTGGGCACCCATCAGGTTCCGGCCAGTGGTGTCAGGGCGGTCGTGCTCAACGTGACCGCGACGGCCCCGACGGCGCCGAGCTTCGTCTCGGTCTACCCGTACGGGACGACCCGGACCGCGGCCTCGAACCTCAACTTCGTCGCCGGCCAGACCGTGCCGAACCTCGTGGTGGTCCCGGTCGTCAACGGATCGGTCACCTTCTACAACCACAACGGCGACGTGCACCTGATCGCCGATCTGGTCGGCTACTACCGCTAGGAGTGGCAAGAGGCCGGGGGGCGACGGGAGACGGGGCAGCGCCTAGGATCGCGGGCATGGCCCTGATCATGAGTGACGTGGACCGGTTCGAGGCCGCGCGGCCGCGGCTTCAGGCCATCGCCTACCGGCTGCTCGGCTCGTCGAGCGAGGCCGAGGACGCCGTGCAGGAGACCTTCCTGCGCTGGCAGGCGGCCGACGTCTCGCGGATCGAGGTGCCCGAGGCCTGGCTGACCAAGGTCCTCACCAACCACTGCCTCAACCAGCTCGCTTCGGCCCGCGCCCGGCGCGAGACGTACGTGGGCAGGTGGCTGCCCGAGCCGCTGCTCGCCGGTGACCCGATGCTCGGCCCCGCCGACACCGCCGAGCAGCGCGAGTCGGTCTCGTACGCCGTCCTCGTCCTGCTCGAACGCCTGTCGCCCAACGAGCGGGCGGTGTACGTGCTGCGCGAGGCCTTCGACTACCCGCACCGGGAGATCGCCGAGATCCTGGACATCACCGAGGCGGCCAGCCAGCAGATCCTGCACCGGGCCAAGAAGCACGTCGCCGACGGCAAGGCGCGCACCGAGATCGACGAGGCCGCCGCCCGGCGGATCGTCGAGGAGTTCCTGGCCGCGGCGACCAGCGGCCGTACGGAACCTCTCGTCGCCCTGCTCACCCAGGACGCCGTCTCGGTCGGCGACGGCGGCGGCAAGGTCCCGGCCCGCGCGAAGGCGTTCGAGGGCGCGCTCGCCGTGGCCACGTTCCTGCGGGGCCTGTTCAAGCCCGCGCCGGCCAAGCGGGCCCTCGTCGGCGGCGTGCCCGAGATCTACGCCACGACCGCGAACGGCGGACCCGCCGTCGTGGCCGTGGTGGACGGCCGGGTCGTCGGCATCACCTGCCTGGAGGTCACCGCGGACGGCATCGTCGCGGTCCGCAGCCAGGTCAACCCCGACAAGCTGGTCCGCGCGACCGAGCAATGGGCCGCCGCGGAGCACGGCGAGCCCCTGTACGTCCTCTGAGACCTGCGGCTGCCTCGGGGGTAGGGCGCTGCACGTCTTCTGGCGTTGGTCTGACGGGCTCCGATCGGTGTGTGACGCAGGTCACATCCCGATCCTGTCAGGAAACGCCGGGCTGCCCGGTTCAAGGGTCGACACCGCGCAAGACCACGGCGCACCCGACCCGTACAGACAGGAGCAGGGCCATGCAGCACCGCATCGTCGTCCTCGGAGCCGGCTACACCGGAGCCGTCGCCGCCGGCCGCCTCGCCAAGCGGCTGCACCGCGAGGACGTCACCATCACCCTCGTGAACCCCGAGTCCGACTTCGTCGAGCGCGTCCGGCTGCACCAGCTCGCCGCCGGCCAGGACCTCAGGCCCCGCCCCTTCGACGAGATGTTCGCGGGGACGGGCGTGGAGCTGAAGCTCGCCAAGGTCACCGCCGTGGACGTGGACCGCAAGACCGTGACGGTCACCGCCGCGCCCGCCGCGACCGGGGCCGCGCCCGCCGCGACCGGCTTCGCGACCGGCTCCGGGCAGGAGGAGCTGGCGTACGACACCCTGGTCTACGCCCTCGGCAGCGGCTGGAACGACGGCGACGTACCCGGCGTCGCCGCCCACGCGTACGAGCTCTCCAGCCGTCCCGGCGCCCTCCGCCTCCGCGACCGCCTCGCCGCCCTGGACGCCGGCCGGCCGGTGGTCGTCGTCGGCGGCGGGCTGACCGGAGTGGAGGCCGCGACCGAGATCGCCGAGGCCCGGCCGGACCTCGACGTGGCCCTCGCCGTACGCGGCGAGCTCGGCGACTGGCTCTCCGAGAAGGGCCGCACCCACCTGCGCAAGGTGACGGACGGGCTCGGCATCACCGTCCACGAGCACGCCGCGGTCGCCGCCGTGGCGGCGGACGCCGTGCGGACCGCCGACGGCGCGACCGTCCCGGCCGACGTGACCGTCTGGACCACCGGCTTCGCCGTCCACCCGATCGCCCAGGCCACCAGCCTGGAGCTGGGCGAGGGCGGCCGGATCGTGGTCGACGGCACGATGCGCTCGGTCTCCCACCCGGACGTGTACGCCGTGGGCGACGCGGCCCTCGCGGCGGGCCCCGGCGACAAGCCGCTCCGCATGTCCTGCGCCTCGGGCGTGCCCATGGCCTGGCAGGCGGCCGACGCCATCGCCGCCCGCCTCGCCGGCACCAAGGTTCCCAGCGTCTCGATCCGCTACTTCCAGCAGTGCGTCTCCCTCGGCCGCAAGGAGGCCCTGATCCAGTTCGTCACCGCCGACGACCGGTCGGTCGCCAGGGCGCTGACGGGCCGCGTGGCCGTCCTCTACAAGGAGCTGATCTGCAAGAGCGCGGCCTGGGGCGTCGCCAACCCGACCGCCGGCCTGCCGACCCGGCGCCGTCGTGTCGTACGGCAGCAGGTCCAGCTTCCGGTCCCGGCGGAGGCGGCGGCCTGAAGCGCCGTCGAGGACCCGCCGGAACCGGGTCGGGCGTCACGAGGACCGGGACGTCATTGGACGCAGAACTCGTTGTCCTCCGGGTCCGTCATGACCGTCCACGAGCCGCCCTGTTCCGCCACATGGCGCACGACCTTCGCGCCCAGGCCCTCCAGGCGGGCCACCTCGGCCTCGCGGTTCTCCGGTCCCGGGTGGAGGTCCAGGTGGAGGCGGTTCTTGCCGGTCTTCGGCTCGGGCACCCGCTGGAAGAGGATGCGGTGCCCGAGCCCGGTGTCGGTGTCCGGGTCGAAGGGATCGTCCGGGTGGCGGACGGCGGCGAGGTCGCGCCAGGCCGGCCGGCCGTGGACGGTGACGGTCACGTCGGGCTCGACCGCTCCCGCGGCGAGCAGCCGGGAGACCAGGGCGCTGTGGTCCTCCTCCCGGTAGTGGAGGGCGGCGGCCCAGAACCCGGCCTGCGCGTGCGGGTCGGCCGAGTCGATGACGAGCTTCCAGTGGATTGCGGTCATGTGACCTTTTATAGGGTCCGCCTCTGACATCGGCGGCCAGGCCGCGCCTGCCGCGTCTGCCGCCGCGTCTGCCCGCCGCGTCTGCCGTGCCCGCTGTCCTCGCCGCGCCTGCCGTGCCTACCGTGCCCGCCGTGCCTCGGGGCCCGGATCTGCGACCGACGTCACGGTCTCGGCGGCCGTTTCCGCGCCTAATGTGGGGGGATGAACGATTCGCCCGGCTGCCCTCTGGTCGGTGTCGCCGCCACGTACATGACCCGGCTCGCGGAAGTCTCCCTGGAGCCGGGCCTGGTGGCCGCCGTCGACCAACACGCGGCGGCCGTGTGCGACGCGCTCGCGCCGCCCTCTCGGGGCCGCGGCGCCATTCCCGCGCAGCGGGGGCCGCAGGCCCGGACCGTCCGCCGCGAGGAACTCGCCGACTACGTGCTCGGCTTCACCGACCGGCTCACCGAGGTCGAGTGGACGGAACCCGCAGGGCACGACTTCGCCACCCTGCGTCTGACGGCCGTCTGCTGGCTGATCCGCGAGCACGACCTCCTGGCGGCCTGACCGCCGCCGCCGGCCCTCCCGGCCGGCCGTCGCCGGTCGGCCGTCGCCTGTCGGCCGGCGCAGGCTGGCCCGCTGGCCCGCTCGCCCGCCCGGCTGTCGCCGGCCCGCGACCGCGCCCGCGCCTCGGCCTCAGCCCCCGGCCTCGGCCTCAGCCCCTGCCCGGCCTCGGCCTCAGCGCCCGGCCTGTGCCGACGGGGCCGGCTCCACGACGGGGAGGGAGGCCGGTTCGGCTGGTGCCGCGGCGGTCGCCGCCGCCGCGGCCAGGGCCTCGCGGCTGCGCCGTGCCGTGCGCAGGCCGTCCCAGGTGAGGACCGTCAGGGCCAGCCACACCAGCGAGAAGCCCACCCAGCGCTCCGGCGGCATCGCCTCGTGGAAGTAGAGGACGCCGAGCAGGAACTGGAAGACCGGCGCCAGGTACTGGAGCAGACCGAGGGTCGAGAGCGGGACGCGGATGGCCGCCGCCCCGAAGCAGACGAGCGGGATCGCGGTGATCACGCCGGTCGCCGCGAGCAGCGCGGCGTGGCCGGCGCCGTCGGAGGTGAAGGTCGACCGGCCCTGGGTGCCCAGCCACAGCAGGTAGCCGAGGGCGGGCAGGAACTGGACGGCGGTCTCGGCGGCCAGCGACTCCAGGCCGCCGATGTTGACCTTCTTCTTCACCAGGCCGTACGTGCCGAAGCTGCACGCCAGGACCAGCGAGATCCACGGCAGCCGCCCGTAGCCGACGGCGAGGACGACCACCGCGAGCACCGCGATGCCGACGGCCGCCCACTGCGCGGGCCGAAGCCGCTCCTTGAGCACGAGCACGCCGAGGGCGATGCTGACCAGCGGGTTGATGAAGTAGCCGAGCGAGGACTCCACGACGTGGCCGGCGTTCACGGCCCAGATGTAGACGCCCCAGTTGACGGTGATGAGACCGGCGGCGAGGGCGACCAGGCCGAGCCGGCGCGGGGTGCGCACCAGGTCGCGGACCCAGCTCCAGCGGCGCAGCGCGAGCAGGGCGAGGCCGACGACGACGAACGACCACACCATGCGGTGGGCGAGGATCTCGACCGCTCCGGCGGGTTCGAGGAGCGGCCAGTAGAGGGGGAACAGGCCCCAGATGCCGTAGGCGGCTATGCCGTAGATCAGTCCTGTGCGCTCCGCCCGCTGATCGTGCTCCGTGTCCACCGGACCTCCTGCCCCTGCCGGCCCTGCGCCGCGCGTCCTCACGAAGGTAGCGCCGCGAAGGGCCGGCTGTCATGTCCGTATCGCCATACGGTCCTGACGGATCAAGAAGCGGTGGGCGCCTGGCCGAGCGCTTCGCGGATCGTCTCGGCGATCGGGGTGGTCGGGCGGCCGATCAGGCGGGACAGGTCGTCGCCGCGGGCGGCGAGCGCGCCGCGCGCCACGGCCTCGTCGACGTCGACCAGGATCTCCGCGAAGGGCTGCGGGACGCCGGCGCCGACGAGGATCTCCAGGTGGGCGGCGGCCGGCACGTTCGTGTAGCCGATCTCCTGGCCGGACTGGCGGGCCACCTCGGCCGCGTACTCGGCGAGCGACCACGACACGTCGCCGCTCAGCTCGTACGCCCGGCCCAGGTGCTCGTCGAGCGGGCCGGTGAGCACGGCCGCGGCCGCGGCGGCGTAGTCGGCGCGGGCGGCGGAGGCGACGCGGCCCTCGCCCGCGTTGGCGACGACGGTGCCGTGGGCGAGGACGGGGGCGAGGTTGGCGGTGTAGTTCTCCGTGTACCAGCCGTTGCGGAGGAAGGTGTACCGCAGACCGGAGTCGAGGATCGCCTGCTCGGTCGCCTTGTGCTCGTCGGCCAGGACGAAGTCGGCCTCGGGGCCGCCGAGGACGCCGGTGTACGCGAGCTGGGCGACGCCCGCGGCCTTGGCGGCGGTGATCACGGCGGTGTGCTGGGCCACGCGCTGCCCGACCTCGCTGCCGGAGATCAGCAGCACCCGGTCGCCGGCCTCGAAGGCGCCGGCCAGCGTCTCGGGCCGGGAGTAGTCGGCGACCCGGAGTTCGACGCCGCGCTCGGCCAGGTCGGCGGCCTTCGCCTTGTCGCGGACGACGGCGACGAGGGACTCGGCGGGCTCGGTGGCGAGGAGGGCGTCGACGACGAGACGGCCGAGCTGTCCGGTGGCTCCGGTGACGACGATGCTCATGAGGTTCTCCCGGGGTGCGGTGAAGGGGCAACGCACTCACCGTACGACTGGCGCTAACCTTTCGAAAGTACCCACTTTGAAGTAAGGTACTGGTATGCCGGTAAGTGCCGAAGGTGCCAGGAAGCCCGACGTCAACGACGCGATGTGCCCTTCGCGCCTCGTCCTGGAGCACGTCACCAGCCGCTGGGGCGTCCTCATCCTCATCGCCCTGCTCGACCGCTCGTACCGCTTCGGCGAGCTGCGCCGGAAGATCGGCGGGGTCAGCGAGAAGATGCTCACCCAGACCCTCCAGACCCTGGAGCGGGACGGCTTCGTCCACCGCGACGCCAAGCCCGTTATCCCGCCCCGCGTCGACTACAGCCTCACCGCCCTCGGCCGCGAGGCCGCCCTCATCGTCGCGGAGCTCGGCCGCTGGACGGAGCAGCGGCTTCCGGCGGTCGAAGAGGCTCGTGTGCGTTACGACACGGTGCGCGAAGCGTCCCAATGAGGTGTTAACCAGGGCTCGTTGGGGCCGCCCGGCGTACGATCGCTCACCTATGGGGATTCCGTGACCATCTGTGGGGGGAATCGTGGCGCACGTGAGGCGAAGACTGCTGCGCGCCTGCGGGGCGGTGACGGCGGGCGGGGTGCTGCTGCTTGCCGGTTGCTCCGACGGGGACGGAGCGGACGGCGGGGGCAAGGGCGGCGCCATCGGTGACGGAAAGGGCGGGACGAGCGCGTCGGCGACCGCGACCGTGAGCCCCACGCCCCGCCCGACCTCGACCGGTGCCGCCACCCTCGACCCGTCGCGCGCGCCGAAGACCGCGGCCGAGGCCGAACGACTGGCCCTCGCGGTCGTCGCCGGCCCCGACAGCTGGGGCCCCGACTACGTCAAGCGCACCCCGTACCTCAGCGCTCCCGGCTCCTGGCCGGTGCTCGACAAGGACTGCACCTGGGAGGGCGGCGACCTCCCCCGCTCGGTGCTGGCCAGCGTCACCGCGTACAGCGAGATCCCGGCCGCCGGTGGCAAGGGCCCGCTGCGGGTCGCCGCCACCGTCACCGTGCACCGCACCGAGTCCGATGCCGACTGGGAACTGGCCGAGACCCTGGAGGAGGCGCTGCGCTGCCCGGACCAGCGGCTGCGCGAGAACGAACGCATCACCGGACTCATGTCCCTCGGCACGCCCTACGGCGTGAACGGCAACGCCACGACGGTCGACTCCGTCCTCGAACGCGGCGACTACCTCAACGACGCCTTCAAGGGGCGGCAGTTCTACACCTGGTACCAGACCCGCATCGGCCAGGTCACCCTCGCCACCGTCATCAAGGGAGCCCCCGGCTACACCGAGACGGTCACCAACTCCGACCAGGTGCGCGCCAACGTCCTCATGCAGGATCGCATCAAGGCGCAGTGGGGAGCCCAGTCGTGAGCCCGATGACCCAGCCCGCCGGCGCGTCCGACGCCCCCGGGCCCGGCGCCCTCCAGCCGCTGCTTCCGTCCGACCCGTCCCAGCTCGCCGGCTACCGGCTCCTCGGGCGCCTGGGCGCCGGCGGCATGGGCGTCGTCTACCTCGGCCGTACGGACAACGGCGAACTCGCCGCCGTGAAGGTCACCCACGCCGACCAGGCCGACCAGGCCGACTTCCGGGCCCGCTTCCGCCGCGAGGTCGAGGCGGCCCGCCGGGTCGTCAGCCCCTGGGCCGTCCCGGTGCTCGGCGCCGACCCCGACGCGCCCGAGCCGTGGATGGCCACCGCCTTCGTGCCCGGCCCGTCCCTCGGCGAGGCGGTCCGCGGGCACGGTCCGCTGCCCGAGCGGAGCGTACGGATCCTCGGTGGCGCCGTGGCCCGCGCGCTCGCCGCCGTGCACGCGGCCGGACTCGTCCACCGGGACGTGAAGCCCGGCAACATCCTGCTCGCCGTCGACGGCCCCCGGCTGATCGACTTCGGCATCGCGCGCGTCACCGGCGAGACCGGGCTGACCTCGGTCGACATGGTCGTCGGCACGCCCGGCTTCCTCGCTCCCGAGCAGGCCGAGGCCCGCGCCGCCGAGATCGGCCCCGCCGCCGACGTCTTCGCCCTCGGCTGTCTCCTCGCCTTCGCGACCACGGGACGGCCGCCGTTCGGCAGCGGCAGCCTGGACGCACTGCTGTACCGGACGGTGCACGACGAGCCCGACCTCGCCGGCCTACCGGACGCGCTGCTCGACCTCGTACGCCAGTGCGTCGCCAAGCGGCCGGCCGAGCGGCCCACCGCCGAGGAGGTCGCCGCCCGGCTCACCGAGGACACCCCCGGCGCCGCCGCCGACTGGCTGCCGGCGCCCGTCGTCACCACCATCGCCGCCCGCTCGGCCGCGATGCTCGCCCTCCCCGCCATCGACGCGACCGCCCCCGGCGTCGCCCCCGCCGCACCCCCGAAGCCCAGCCGGCGTGGCTTCCTGCTGCTCGGCGCCGGAGCCGCCGTGCTCGCGGCCGGCGGAGGTGCCTACGCCCTCGTCAACTCCCGGCGTGACAAGGCAGGGGAGGACGGCAAGGCTCCCGCGCCGAAGGTCCCGGACACCTGGGCGATCGGCCTCCTCGCCGACCTGTCCGGCCCCGCCAAGGAGATCGGACAGGCCCAGGAGCGCGGCGCCCGCCTCGCCGTCGAGCAGTTCAACGCGATTCACAAGGGAAAGCCCTTCACCCTCCAGCTGAAGGTCTCCGACGACCGGGGGGACCGCGGCGCCGCCCTCGCCGCCGCCCGCAGGCTGACCACCGACCCCGCCGTGGTCGCGGTCCTCGGCCCCACCTCGGACGACACCGGCCAGGCCGCGCTGCCCGCCTTCGACGAGGCCGGCCTGCCGCTCCTGACCGTCTCGGCCGGCTACAACTTGCTCACCCTGCGGGACGCCAACACCACCGTGCTGCGCGCCATCCCGAACCACATCATGGCGGGCACGTACCTCTCCTTCGCCACCACCCTGCTGCCGCAGGTCCGCCGCCCCGGCGTCCTCCAGGAGCGCACCGACGACCAGTACAGCTGGCAGTACACCGGCGGCATCCGCTTCGGCTTCAAGCAGGCCGGCATCACCCCGCACTTCCGGGTGGTCCCCGGCCGGGCCACCGACTACCGGAGGATCATCGGGGAGATGATCGACGCCGGCATCGACGCGTACATCCACTGCGGCGTCCGCTCCACGGCCGTGCTCGCCGCCCGCGCGCTGACGGAACTCGGCTTCACCGGACCGAAGTTCACCGGTCAGCACGTCTTCGGCCCGGCCTTCCTCAAGGAAGCCGGCGCAGCCGCCGAGGGCTGGTTCGTGTGCGCGCCGGTCGTCGACCCCGTCCAGCGGGCCGCCGACGAGAAGCAGAAGCCCGCCGACCGCAAGGCGGTGCAGGACTTCCTCGCCGCGTACCGCAAGCGCTACGGCACCGACCCCGCCTTCTACACAGGTGAGTCCTTCGACGTCGTCAACATGGTCACCGCCTGGCTCGCCACCAGCTCGGCAAAGGGCCCGCTCACCCGCAAGGGCCTGTGGGCGGCCCTGCGCGCGCAGAAGTACACCGGGGCGATGGGCGGTTACGAGTTCCAGCCGAACGGTGAGCTCAAGGGAGTCGGCACCTTCATCTACGGCGTGGAGAACGGCGCGTACAAGTTCATCGGCGGCGCGCCGGGCTACCCCAACAAGCCCAAGACGAGCTGACGGTGCAGCCCCTCAAGAAGGCCGATCCCTCCACGATCGCCGGATACCGGCTGCTCGGGCGGCTCGGCGCCGGCGGCATGGGCGTGGTCTACCTCGCCCGTTCCGCCGGCGGTGCCCTCGCCGCGCTCAAGCTGATCCGGGCCGAGCACGCCGCCGACCCCGGCTTCCGCGCCCGCTTCCGCCGGGAGGCGGCCACCGCCGAGCGGATCACCGGCCGCTGGGTCGTCCGGGTGCTCGGCGCGGACCCGGAGGCCCGCGAACCGTGGCTGGCCACCGAATTCGTCCCCGGGCCCTCGCTCGTCGAGGCCGTCGACGCGCACGGAGCCCTGCCAGAGCCTGCCGTCCGGGCCCTCGGCGCCCGGCTCGCCGACGCCCTCCACGACATGCACGAGGCCGGGCTCGTGCACCGCGACGTCAAGCCCGGGAACGTCCTGCTCGCCCTCGACGGGCCCCGGCTCATCGACTTCGGCATCGCGCGGGTCAGCGGGGCGACCGCCCTCACCGCCACCGACGCGATGATCGGCACGCCCGGCTTCCTCGCCCCCGAACAGGCGCGGGTCATGGGCGGCGGCGAGGTCGGCCCGGCCGCCGACGTCTTCTCGCTCGGCTGCGTCCTCGCGTACGCGCTGACCGGCCGCCGCCCCTTCGGTACGGGCGCGGTGGCCGCGGTGGTCTACCGCACCGTCCACGAGGATCCCGACCTCGACGGCCTGCCCGAGTCCCTGCTGCCGCTGGTGACGGCCTGCCTCGCCAAGGACGCCGCCGACCGGCCCACCGCGGCGGAGGTACGGGCCGCCCTGGGCGCGGCCGACGTCCCGGCCGGCGACTGGCTGCCGCCCGGCCTGCCCGCGCTCATCGCCCAGCGCTCGTCCCGCGTCCTGGACCTGCCGGTCGCCGACCCCACGATGCTGAACCCCGAGGAGCCGCGGGGGACTTCGCGGCGCCGGCTGCTCGTCCTCGGCTCGGCCGGGGCCGTCGCCACGGCCGGCGGCCTCACCGCCTGGCTGCTCGGCCGCGGCCCCGCCACCGGAACGGGCGGCGGCACCGGAACCCCGCGGGCCGCGTACACGCTCGGCGTGGTGACCGACCTCAGCGGTCCGAGGAAGGCGGACGGGCGCGCCCAGGAACGCGGGCTGCGCCTCGCCGCGGAGACCTTCAACGCCCAGGCGGACCGGCCCTTCGATCTGGTGCTCAAGGTGACGGACGACGGAGGAGACCCCCGGCGGGCCGCGACCGGAGCCCGCTCCCTGCTCAAGGACCCCGCCCTGGTCGCCGTCCTCGGGCCGACGACCACGGAGACCACCGTGGCGACCGCGGAGGTGCTGGGCGACGTGAAGGTGACGGTGATGGGCGTGGTGGCGTCCGTCCCCGCGGGCATGATCCAGGGCGGGTCGGCGGAAGTCCGTACCTACTACGAGGTGCGGCCCCACCCCGACACCATGATCGTGCCCTTCGCCCGCTATCTCAGCGAGCACCGGCTCGGCCGCACCGCGGTCGTCCACGACCGGGCGGGCGGCACCTACAGCTGGTCCGCCGTCCGCAGCATGAAGACCACGCCGCCGGCCGGCGGCACGGTCACCTCGCACGAGGTCGCCGCGGACAGCGAGGACTTCGGCCCGGCGGTCCGTGCCGCGCTCGCCACCTCCCCGCAGGGCGTGATGTACGCGGGGACCTCGCCGCGCCGGGCCGCCCTGTGCGCCAAGGCACTCAGGGAGCAGGGGTACCGGGGCCCGTGCGGAAGCGTCGAGTACGTGCTGGAGCCCGAGTTCCTGGCCCTGGCGGGGCCCGCCGCCGAGGGCTGGTACTTCGGCGTGGGGTACCTCGATCCCGACACCGTCCCGGCCGCGAAGGAGTTCGTCTCCGCGTACCGCAAGCGCTTCGGGCT
This sequence comes from Streptomyces sp. NPDC127114, assembly GCF_042677525.1. Lineage (NCBI taxonomy): Bacteria > Bacillati > Actinomycetota > Actinomycetes > Kitasatosporales > Streptomycetaceae > Streptomyces > Streptomyces sp. NPDC127114. The sequence continues at coordinate 60,701 of NZ_JBHXTJ010000021.1, read as the reverse complement.
CGCGGCCACGGACCGGGTCGACCGGTTCGCCGTCGAGACCTACGACGTCCTGTACTGGCTGGGGCAGGCGCTGCGCACCGCGGTCGGCAGGAACGCCGGCGTCACGGGCGCGGCGCTCGCGAACGCGCTGATGACGGACAACATGCTCTACAAGGGGGTGGCCAGGTCGTACAACGCCCGGGGCACCGACAACTCGACGTCCGCCCTCGAAGGCCTCACCCTCTGGCAGGTGAAGAACGGCGCGCCCCGCTGCCTCGGACCGTTCGCCGAGGCAGCGAAGCGCGACTGACCCCGCGGGCGCGAGGGCCCGTCAGCCCACCACCGTCCAGGTGTCCCTGCCCGTGAGCAGCTGCGCCAGGTCGCCCTTGCCCTGCTGCTCCACCGCCTGCTCCAGCTGGTCGGCCATCAGCGTGTCGTACACCGGGCGCTCCACCGACCGGAAGACGCCGATGGGCGTCTGGTGCAGCGTGTCCGGGTCGGCGAGGCGGGAGAGGGCGAAGGCGGTCGTCGGCGAGGCCGCGTGGGCGTCGTGGACGAGGACACGCGACTCGTTCTCCGGCGTCACCGTGACGACCGCGAGGTCGCCGGTGGCCGGGTCGCGGACGACGCCCTTGTCGAGCTCGGCGCCGAAGCGGATCGGCTGCCCGTGCTCCAGACGGATGACCGCCTCCTTCGCCTGGTCCTTGCCCTTGAGGACCTCGAAGGCGCCGTCGTTGAAGATGTTGCAGTTCTGGTAGATCTCCACCAGGGCCGTGCCGTTGTGGTCGGCGGCCTGCCGCAGCACCTCGGTGAGGTGCTTGCGGTCGGAGTCGACCGTACGGGCGACGAAGGACGCCTCGGCGCCGAGGGCCAGGGACACCGGGTTGAAGGGCGCGTCCAGGGAGCCCATCGGGGTCGACTTGGTGATCTTGCCGAGCTCGGAGGTGGGGCTGTACTGGCCCTTCGTCAGACCGTAGATCCGGTTGTTGAAGAGCAGGATCTTCAGGTTGACGTTGCGGCGCAGCGCGTGGATGAGGTGGTTGCCGCCGATGGACAGCGCGTCGCCGTCACCGGTGACCACCCACACCGACAGGTCGCGCCGCGAGGTCGCCAGGCCGGTGGCGATGGCCGGGGCGCGGCCGTGGATGGAGTGCATCCCGTAGGTGTTCATGTAGTACGGGAAGCGGGAGGAGCAGCCGATGCCGGAGACGAAGACGATGTTCTCCTTCGCCAGGCCGAGTTCGGGCATGAACCCCTGCACCGCGGCGAGCACGGCGTAGTCGCCGCAGCCGGGGCACCAGCGGACCTCCTGGTCCGACTTGAAGTCCTTCATGGACTGGGCGGCCTCGGCCTTGGGCACCAGGTGCAGCAGCGACTCACTCATCGATGACCTCCTTGAGGGCCGTGGCGAGCTGCTCGGCCTTGAACGGCATGCCGTTGACCTGGTTGTGGCTGCGGGCGTCGACCAGGTACTTCGCCCGGACGAGGGTGGCCAGCTGGCCCAGGTTCATCTCGGGGACCACCACCTTCTCGTAGCGCCCCAGGACCTCGCCGAGGTTCTTCGGGAAGGGGTTGAGGTGCCGCAGATGGGCCTGGGCGACGGGGTGGCCGGCGGCCCGCAGCCGGCGTACGGCGGCGGTGATCGGCCCGTAGGTGGAGCCCCAGCCGAGGACCAGGGTCTTCGCGCCGTCCGGGTCGTCGACCTCGACGTCCGGCACCTCGATGCCGTCGATCTTGGCCTGCCGGGTGCGGACCATGAAGTCGTGGTTGGCCGGGTCGTACGAGATGTTGCCGGTGCCGTCCTGCTTCTCGATGCCGCCGATGCGGTGCTCGAGGCCGGGCGTGCCGGGCAGCGCCCACGGGCGGGCGAGGGTCTCCGGGTCGCGCTTGTACGGCCAGAAGACCTCGGTGCCGTCGGCCAGGGTGTGGTTCGGGCCGGTGGCGAACGTCGTGGTCAGGTCGGGCAGCTCGTCGACGTCCGGGATGCGCCAGGGCTCGGAGCCGTTGGCGAGGTAGCCGTCGGACAGCAGCAGCACCGGCGTGCGGTAGGTGAGCGCGATCCGGGCCGCGTCCAGCGCCGCGTCGAAGCAGTCGGCGGGCGTCTTCGGGGCCACGACCGGCACCGGGGCCTCGCCGTTGCGCCCGTACATGGCCTGGAGCAGGTCGGCCTGCTCGGTCTTGGTCGGCAGACCGGTGGACGGGCCGCCGCGCTGGATGTCGACGACGATCAGCGGCAGTTCGAGGGAGACGGCCAGGCCGATCGTCTCGGACTTCAGCGCCACTCCGGGGCCCGAGGTGGTGGTCACGGCGAGCGAGCCGCCGAAGGCCGCGCCGAGCGCGGCGCCGATGCCGGCGATCTCGTCCTCGGCCTGGAAGGTGCGCACGCCGAAGTTCTTGTGCCTGCTCAGCTCGTGCAGGATGTCCGAGGCCGGCGTGATCGGGTACGAGCCGAGGTAGAGCGGCAGGTCCGCCTGGCGGGAGGCGGCGACCAGACCGTACGAGAGGGCCAGGTTCCCCGAGATGTTGCGGTACGTGCCGGTGGGGAAGGCCCGGGTCGCCGGGGCGACCTCGTAGGAGACGGCGAAGTCCTCGGTGGTCTCGCCGAAGTTCCAGCCGGCCCGGAAGGCGACGATGTTCGCCTCGGCGATCTCCGGCTTCTTGGCGAACTTCTGGCGCAGGAAGTTCTCGGTGCCCTCGGTGGGCCGGTGGTACATCCAGGACAGCAGTCCGAGCGCGAACATGTTCTTGCTCCGCTCGGCCTCCTTCCGGGACAGGCCGAAGTCCTTCAGGGCCTCGACCGTGAGCGTGGTCAGCGGCACCGGGTGGACCTGGTAGCCGGCGAGCGAGCCGTCCTCCAGGGGAGAGGTCTCGTAGCCCACCTTGGCCATGGCGCGCTTGGCGAACTCGTCCGTGTTGACGATGATCTCGCCGCCACGCGGCACGTCCCCGATGTTGGCCTTGAGCGCGGCCGGGTTCATCGCGACCAGGACGTTCGGCGCGTCCCCCGGAGTCAGGATGTCGTGGTCGGCGAAGTGCAGCTGGAACGAGGACACCCCCGGCAGCGTGCCGGCGGGGGCCCGGATCTCAGCGGGGAAGTTCGGCAGCGTGGAGAGGTCGTTCCCGAAGGACGCCGTCTCCGAGGTGAACCGGTCACCGGTGAGCTGCATGCCGTCGCCGGAGTCGCCCGCGAAGCGGATGATCACCCGGTCGAGCCGGCGGACTTCCTTCGCTGAGCCGTGGTCGCCCGTCGCCGGGGCGCTGCGCTGCTCCCCGACCAGGGCCTCACCGGCCTCGCTACTGACCTGGCTGGTCACTGAACTGGACCTCCCTCGCGGCAGGGTCTCTCCGTCGAGGCTGTCCCCGCGGAGAAGGCTCGGGAGACGGCCGGCACCCCGGCCGTCCCGTGGCCCACCCTACGTCCGAGGGGTGGGCCTTCCCGGGACTTCTCGCATCGTGGACCTCGTTTCGAGACGCCCACTGGCGCCCTTATATGGTCAATTGTCGCTCTCCGTGAACCGTCGGGTCCACCCGGAGGTCACGGTGTGCTCATCCCCAGTAACGACCCGTCGCATCGAGCCGCCCCTGAGCCACGCTGAAGCCGGGCTGAAGCCGGGTCGATCCTCCCTGGTCCGAGGGGTGGGACCCCGGGCCACCTGACAGGGTGTCAGCTGTTCATGAGTTCAGATAGGTCAGTACGGCGAGTACCCGGCGGTGATCCCCGTCACTCGGCGAGAGTCCCAGCTTCAGGAAGATGTTGCTGATGTGCTTCTCCACCGCGCCGTCGCTCACCACCAGCTGCTTCGCGATGGCCGAATTCGTCCGCCCCTCCGCCATCAGCCCCAGGACCTCCCGCTCGCGCGGCGTCAGCGCCGCGAGGACGTCCTGCTTACGGCTCCGGCCCAGCAGCTGCGCCACCACCTCCGGGTCCAGCGCCGTGCCGCCCCTGGCCACCCGCACCACCGCGTCCACGAACTCCCGGACCTCGGCCACCCGGTCCTTCAGGAGGTAGCCGACGCCCGTGCTGGAGCCGGCCAGCAGCTCCGTGGCGTACTGCTCCTCCACGTACTGCGACAGGACGAGCACCCCGATCCCCGGGTGCTCCTTCCGCAGCCGCACGGCCGCCCGCACACCCTCGTCCGTGTGCGTCGGAGGCATCCGCACGTCGGCCACGACCACGTCCGGCAGCGCTCCCTCGCCCGCGAGACCGGCCACCGTCTGCACCAGCGCCTCACCGTCGCCCACCTTGGCGACCACCTCGTGGCCCAGATCGGTGAGGAGCCGGGTCAGGCCCTCGCGCAGCAGCACCGAATCCTCGGCGATGACCACGCGCACGCTGTCCGTCACGGTTAATGCCTTTCTGCCGCCTGGCTGGGTGCCCCAGCATCGCAGCAGAAGGGACGCGGCGGGCGCCGCGGAGGTTCAACCAGGCCACCGGCCCGCGGTTTCCGGCCGCGGCGGGCGTGCCCGCGGCCCCGCCCGCCGCGGCCCGGGGAGGACGGCCTTCAGGCCCGCCAGGGCAGTTCGGCGGTGACGGTGGTGGGGCCGCCGGCGGGGGAGTCGACGGCGAGGACGCCGTCGACGGCGCCGAGGCGTTCGGCCAGGCCCGCAAGGCCGCTGCCGGCCGCCGGGTCGGTGCCGCCCACGCCGTCGTCGCGGACCTGCAGCATCAGCCGGTCGTCCGTCCGCCACACGTCCACCCAGGCCCGGCGGGCCCGGGAGTGCTTGGAGACGTTCTGCAGCAGCTCGGAGACCGTGAAGTACGCGATGCCCTCGATCGCCGCGGCCGGCCGGCCCGGCAGGTCCACGTCCACCGACACCGGCACCGTGCCGCGGGCCGCGAGCGCCGACAGGGCGGCGTCCAGGCCCCGGTCGGTGAGGACCGCCGGGTGGATGCCGCGCGCCAGGTCGCGGAGCTCCTGGAGGGCGAGCTTCACCTCGCCGTGCGCCTCGTCGACCATCGCCGCCGCGGCCAGCGGATCCCGCGCCAGCTTCTCCTTCGCCAGGCCCAGGTCCATCGCCAGGGCCACGAGCCGGGCCTGGGCGCCGTCGTGCAGGTCGCGCTCGATGCGGCGTAGGTCGGCGGCCGCGGTGTCCACGACCACGCCCCGGTCCGACTCCAGCTCCGTCACCCGGCTCGCCAGCCGGGACGGGCCCAGCAGCCCCGACACCATCAGCCGGTCGACCGCCACCAGACCGCGCAGCACCCACGGCCCGAGGAGCACGAACAGCAGACCCACGCCGCAGGTCACCCCGATCTCGAAGGGCGAGTCCAGGTAGACGCTGTGCGTCTCGTCGCCGTAGACCTGCAGGCCGTCCTGGCCCGCGTACATCGGGAGCACCCACTGCCACAGCGGATACGTGAACAGGCCCCAGCCCCACGCCCACAGCACCACCGCCACGGAGAAGGAGAACACCGCCCACGGGAAGTGCAGCAGCGCGTAGAGCAGATGCCGCCACGACGCCCCGCTCTTCAGCGTCGCGCCCATCCACGACAGCGCCCCGCCCGTACGGCCCCGGGCCGGCTCCGGCGCCCGCACCTCCAGGCCCAGCATCCCGCGCGCCCTCGCCCGCTCCACGGCGCCGAAGCCCCGGCACACGGCGAGCGCCCCGGCGAGCACCGGGATCCCGAGGAACGTGACGAGCAGCCCGGCACCGGCCGAGACCAGGGTGACGGCGAGGCAGAAGGCGACGACGCTCAGCGGGAAGCCGGTCAGGACGTAGCCCAGCTCGCGCCAGGTGCGTCCCTCGAAGGGCGCGCGGAGGCCGGCGGGCAGGCGGTGGGAGGCCATCGGAGATCCGTTTCTCAGGCGGGGGTGGTCGTTCGGTCTGTCGCCTTCCACCCTTCCGGGAGGGAAGGGCCCGGCACCATGAGGCGGGTCGGCGTCTGCGGCCGGGGGTTTTCCCTACCGCCCGGCGCTGCGGGCCCCGTCGCGTCGCGCGCCAGGGCAGCTCGGCGGTGAGGGTGGCGGGCGGCCCGCCGGCCGGGTGGCCGTCGGGGGAGCGGCAGGCGGCCGGGCGGGGGAGCGGCCAGGTTTTCGCTAGCGCGCGGCGCCGCGGGACCCGTCGCGGTTCCGCCAGGGCAGTTCGGCGGTGACGGTGGTCGGGCCGCCGGCGGGGGAGTCGACGGCGAGGACGCCGTCGACGGCGCCGAGGCGTTCGGCCAGGCCCGCGAGGCCGCTGCCCGTCGCCGGGTCGGCGCCGCCCACGCCGTCGTCGCGGACCTGCAGCATCAGCCGCTCCTTCGCCCGCCAGACCTCCACCGAGGCCGACCGCCCCCGCGAGTGCTTGGAGACGTTCTGCAGCAGCTCCGAGACCGTGAAGTACGCGATGCCCTCGATCGCCTCCGCCGGCCGCTCCGTCAGGTCGACCGAGACCTTCACCGGCACCGTGCAGCGTGCGGCGACCGCCGACAGGGCGGCGTCCAGGCCCCGGTCGGTGAGGACCGCCGGGTGGATGCCGCGCGCCAGGTCGCGCAGCTCCTGGAGGGCCAGCTTCACCTCGCCGTGCGCCTCGTCGACCATCGCCGCCGCGGCCTCCGGGTCGTCGAGCAGCTTCTCCTTCGCGAGCCCGAGACCCATGGCGAGGGCCACGAGCCGGGCCTGGGCGCCGTCGTGCAGGTCGCGCTCGATGCGGCGCAGGTCGGCGGCGGCGGTGTCCACGACCACGCCCCGGTCCGACTCCAGCTCGGCGATCCGCCGCTCCAGCTCGTCCGAGGGCGACAGCAGCCCGCGCACCATGGCCCGGTCGGCGTTGGCGAGACCGCGTGCCACGAACGGCAGCACCGGCCACAGCACGATCAGCGACACCAGCGTCAGGGCGAAGGTGAGCACGCCCCACGGCAGCCGGACGAACCCGTACAGCTGGCTGCGCCACGCCACCGGGTCCTTCAGCTGCGCCCACAGCCAGGGCAGGAAGCCGTCCCGGTGCGGCAGCCGGCTCGGCGCGTCCACGTGCACCCCGAGCAGCGCCCGCGCCCGGGCCCGCTCCGAGCGGCCCATCCCGCGCGCCCCGGCCAGCCCGAGCGCGAGCAGCGGCAGACCGACGACGGTCACCGCCAGGCCCACCCCGAGCGCGATCGTCACCACCGCGTACACGAAACCGGCGAGCGCGCACGGCAGGTTCGCGAGGAGGTGCGCGACCTCCTTCCAGGTGTGCCGGCCGTAGGCGAGGCGTGCGGGCGGCGGCGGGCTGTCGGTGTGGCTGCTCATGGATCAAGGCTGCCGGTCGCGGGCCCCGACACGCCATGGGGGAGGTGGCCGGAGCGCAGGGGGGATAACCCCACCCGCGACTGCTTACGCCGCCTTTAGCAGGGCCTAGACTCGCGTCCGTACACAGGAATGAGACACCGAGACCGAGGGGCGGACGTGCGCGAACCGACCGTTGTCGCGGCGGGTCACGCGACCGGTCACGTGACTGATCACATGACTGATCACGTGGCTGATCACGCGAGCCGCATCGAGACGTACGCGGCGGACTACTTCGAGACGTATTCCGTCGTCGGACTGCTCGCCGTCCTCGGCGTGCTCTTCGTCGCCGTCGCCTTCGGCGCCGGCCGGCTGCTGCGGCCCGTGGTCCCGACGCCCGAGAAGCTCCTCACGTACGAGTGCGGTGTCGACCCGGTCGGAGAGGGCTGGGCGCACACGCAGGTCCGCTACTACGTGTACGCCTTCCTCTACGTGATCTTCGCCGTCGACTCGATCTTCCTCTTCCCCTGGGCGACGGTCTTCGCCGCGCCCGGATACGGGGCGACGACGCTGGTCGAGATGTTCGTGTTCCTCGGCTTCCTGGCCGTGGGACTGCTCTACGCGTACAAGAAGGGCGTCCTGGCATGGATGTGACACCCCTGCCCGCCCCCACGCTCGGCCCGCTGGCCCGGCTGGCACCCGAGCCGATGAAGGTGGTCCTGAACTGGGGCCGCCGCTACAGCCTGTGGGTCTTCAACTTCGGCCTCGCCTGCTGCGCGATCGAGTTCATCGCCGCGTCGATGGCCCGGCACGACTTCATCCGGCTCGGCGTGATCCCCTTCGCGCCGGGCCCGCGCCAGGCCGACCTCATGATCGTCTCCGGCACGGTGACGGACAAGATGGCGCCGGCGGTCAGGCGCCTGTACGAGCAGATGCCGGAACCCAAGTACGTCATCTCCTTCGGCGCCTGCTCGAACTGCGGCGGCCCGTACTGGGACTCGTACTCGGTGACGAAGGGCGTGGACCAGATCATCCCGGTCGACGTCTACGTGCCGGGCTGCCCGCCGCGCCCGGAAGCCCTGCTCCAGGGCATCCTCAAGCTCCAGGAGAAGATCGCCAAGGAGAGCCTCGGCGAGCGGTACGGCGCGGGCGCGCCGTCGGTCGCCCAGCTGACCAGCGGCCTCGTCGAGCCGCCGAAGCCGGCGGGAGGCGAGGCGCGGTGAACGAGTACGACACGAACGCGTACGACGCCCTGCCCGACTCCGTGACCGAGGTCTTCGGCGAGGAGGCGACGGCGGAGCGGGCGTACGACCTGCTGACGGTCGACGTCCCGACGGCGTCGTGGATCGCGGCGCTGGAGATCGCGCGGGACAAGCTGGGCCTGACGTACTTCGACTGGCTGAGCGCGGTCGACGAGCCCGGCACCGGCTTCCGCGTGTCCGCGCACGTCGCCTCGGTCGACCGGGGCAACGTCCGCCGCCTCCTCGTCCGCACGACCGTCCCGCACTCCGCCCCCTCCCTCCCCTCGGCGGTGGAGGTGTACGCGGGCGCGGCGTGGCACGAGCGCGAGACGTACGAGATGTTCGGCGTGACCTTCACGGACCACCCGCACCTGGTCCACCTCCTCCTCCCGGAGAACTTCGAGGGCCACCCGCTGCGCAAGGACTTCGTCCTCGCCGCACGCGTCGCCAAGGCGTGGCCCGGCGCCAAGGAGCCGGGCGAGTCGCACGACCCGAACGCCCCGAAGCGCCGCCAGATGCTTCCCCCCGGCGTCCCGGACCCCAACGACTGGGGCCCCCTCAAGGGCCAGCTCCCGCCCGCCCCGGCCCGGCCGGCCCGCGGCGCGGCCGCGGCCGGCGACCGCCCGGCCCGCCGCACCCGCACGGCCATCGAAGGCGCCCCGCCCCGCCGTACCCGCACGGCAGGCGAGGGCTCGGCCAGTCAGCAGCCCGAACCCGTCGAGACCGGCCCCGAGCCGACCCCGACGGTCCCGCGCCGCGCCCGGAGCGCGAGCGCGGGTTCGGCAAGCCAGCGCGCCGAGGCCGAGACCGCCGCCGCGCCCGTCGAGACCGGCCCCGAGCCGACCCCGACGGCCGCGCGCCGCGCCCGGAGCGCGAGCGCGGGTTCGGCAAGCCGGCGCGCCGAGGCCGAGGCCGAGACCGCCAGCACGCCCGAGCCTCCGGCGGCGCCCGCCGAGGACGGCGCCCAGCCGGGACCGGCCGCGGCCCCGGCAGGCCCGCGCCGCAGCCGCAGCGCGAGCGGCGGCTCCGCCAGCCAGCGCGCGGGCGCCGACGCGACTGCCGAGCGCCCCGCGCCGCCGCCCCGTACCCGCAGCTCCGACGCCCCCTGGCACCACGCCCGCCCAGCCTTCGACGAGGAGCGCCCCGCCGAGGACGAGGCCGCGCCCACCCCGGCCTCCGAGGCCGAGGTCCCGGCCAAGGCCCCGACGGCCGAGACCGGGGGCACGGCCCCCGGAACTCAGGCTGCCCCGGCCCCCGACGCCGAAGGCGCGCCTTCGGCGCCCGCCGCTCCTGCAGAGGGCGAAACCGACGCCGAGGCACGCCCCGCGCGGGGCGAAGCCCCCGCGAAGGCCCCGGCCGCCGGTGCCGCGCCCGCCGAGGGCGAAGCCGCTCCCGACGCCCCGCCCGCCAAGGGCGCATCCGCCACCGACCCCGACCCCACCCCCAACCCCGACCCCGACGGAGGCGAATCCGCGTGAACGACGTACTCGACGTCGCCCTCCGGCTGCTCGTCGTCTTCGGTGTGTTCCTCGTGCTCCCGCTCGTCGTCGGGCAGACCGAGCACAAGGTCATGGCCCACATGCAGGGCCGGCTCGGGCCCATGTACGCCGGTGGTTTCCACGGGTGGGCGCAGCTGGTCGCGGACGGGGTGAAGTTCGCGCAGAAGGAGGACGTCGTCCCGAAAGACGCCGACCGGCGGGTGTTCCAGCTCGCGCCGGCCGTCGCCCTCCTCCCGTACCTCCTCGTCCTGATCGCCATCCCCATCGGCCCCAGCGAGGGCGCCGTCGGGCGGGTCGTCGACGCGGGCATCTTCTTCGTGCTCGCGGTGATGGGCGTCGGCGTGCTCGGCAGCCTGATGGCCGGCTGGGCCTCCGCCAACAAGTTCAGCCTCCTCGGCGCGCTCCGCACCGCCGCCCAGCTCCTCGCGTACGAGCTGCCGATGCTGCTCGCCGCCGCGTCCGTCGCGATGGCGGCCGGCACCGTCTCCCTGCCCGGCATCCTGAACGCCTTCGAGTGGTGGTGGGTGCCCTGGCAGATCGTCGGCGCGCTGGTCTTCTTCACGGCCGGTCTCGCCGAGCTCCAGCGGCCGCCGTTCGACATGCCCGTCGCCGACTCGGAGATCATCTTCGGCGCGTACACCGAGTACACCGGCCTCCGCTTCGCGCTGTTCCTGCTGGCCGAGTACGCCGGCATCGTCGTCCTCTGCGGTCTCACCACCGTCCTCTTCCTCGGCGGCTGGCACGGCCCCGGCGGCGCCGACGGCCTCGGCTGGGTCTGGACCCTGCTCAAGACCGCCGTCCTGGCCTTCGTCGTGATCTGGCTCCGGGTGTCCTACCCCCGCCTGCGCGAGGACCAGCTGCAGAAGCTGGCCTGGACGACGCTCGTCCCGCTCGCCCTCGCGCAGATCGCGCTCACCGGCATCGTGAAGGTGGCGATCCAGTAATGCCCATCCCCGGTTCCGGCCTCGCCAAGGGGCTCGCCGTCACCCTGCGCACGATGACGCGCAAGTCCGTCACCGCGCAGTACCCGGACGTGCAGCCCGCGCTGCCGCCCCGCACGCGGGGCGTCATTGGGCTGTTCGAGGAGAACTGCACGGTGTGCATGCTGTGCGCCCGTGAGTGCCCCGACTGGTGCATCTACATCGACTCCCACAAGGAGACGGTCCCGGCCGCCGTGCCCGGCGGGCGCGAGCGCAGCCGTAACGTGCTCGACCGTTTCGCCATCGACTTCTCGCTCTGCATGTACTGCGGGATCTGCATCGAGGTGTGCCCGTTCGACGCGCTGTTCTGGTCGCCCGAGTTCGAGTACGCGGAGACCGACATCCACGAGCTGACGCACGAGCGCGACAAGCTCCGCGAGTGGATGTGGACGGTGCCGGAGCCGCCCGCGCTCGACCCGCGCGCGGAGGAGCCGAAGGAGATCGCCGCCGCGCGCAAGGCGGCGGAGAAGGCCCAGGCCGCCGCCGAGGCGGAAGCCGAAGCCCAGGCCGCCGCGCAGGCGGAAGCCGGAGCCCAGCCCGGCCCGCAGCCTGAAGCCCCGGCCGACCCGCAGGCCCCGCAGGCCCCGCAGGCCCCGCAGCAGGAGGGGCCGCAGTGATCCTGGCAGCGCAGACCAGCCACGGCTTCCTCTCGCCCACCGGCGTCGAGATCGCCTTCCTCCTCGTCGGCCTCGTCACCCTCGGCGCGGCCCTCGTCACCGTCACCACCCGCCAGCTCGTCCACGCCGCCCTGTGGCTGGTCGTGACGCTCGGCGGCCTCGCCGTCGAGTACCTGCTCCTGACCGCCGAGTTCATCGCCTGGGTACAGGTGCTGATCTACGTCGGTTCCGTCGTCGTCCTCCTCCTCTTCGGACTCATGCTCACCAAGGCCCCCATCGGCCGCTCCCCGGACGCCGACTCCGGCAACCGGCCCGTCGCCGTCGCCGTGGCGCTCGCCGCCGCGGCGGCCCTCGTTTGGGTGGTCCTGGACGCGTTCCGCACGACGTGGATCGACCTCGACGGGCCCGCCCAGGGCTCCACCCAGGTGTCCGGCGAGATCCTCTTCCGGCACTGGGTGCTGCCCTTCGAAGCGCTGTCCGTGCTGCTGCTCGCCGCCCTCGTGGGCGCCATCGTCCTGTCCCGGAAGAAGAACGGAGAGGAGGGCTGATGCACCTCGCCTACCCGGCCGTCCTCGCCGCGCTGCTCTTCTCCGTCGGCCTGTACGGAGTCCTCGCCCGCCGCAACGCGATCCTGGTCCTGATGTCCGTCGAGCTCATGCTCAACGCCGTCAACCTCAACCTGGTCGCCTTCGACGTCTGGCTCCGCGACACCCTGCACGCGGGCCAGGCCCTCACCCTCTTCACCATCGCCATCGCCGCCGCGGAGATCGGCATCGGTCTCGCGATCGTCCTGATGGTCTACCGCAACCGCGGCACCTCGGACGTCGACCGCCTCCGCGACACCAGGGAAGCGGTCTCCGCCGACGAGACGCCGTCCGCCGACGAGAAGGCCGAGGCCACCGCGTGACCACCACGACCCTCGCCGTCCTCGTCCCCCTCCTTCCCCTCCTCGGCTCCGCCGCCGGCCTGTTCCTCGGCCGCACCGCGCCCGGCTTCGTCCGCCCGCTCGCCGTGCTGCCGACGCTCGCCGCCGCCGTGCTCGCCGTGCTCGTCGCCGCCCGCCAGGGCGGGGACAAGGCCGTCGACGCGGCCACCCAGCTCACCCCGACCGGCTCGGTCCCGATCGACCTCGCCCTGCACATCGACGGCTTCGCCGCCGTCGTCGCCGTCCTGGTCGGCGTCGTCGCCACCTGCGTGCAGATCTACTCGACCGGCTATCTCCGCGACGACCCGCGCTACCCCTCGTACGCGGCGCTGGTCTCCCTCTTCACCGCCGCGATGCTGCTGGTCGTCTACTCCGGCGACCTGATGGTCCTCCTGGTCGGCTGGGAGATCATGGGCATCTGCTCGTACTTCCTCGTCGGGCACTACTGGGAGACGCCGGAGGCCCGCTCGGCCTCCCTCAAGGCCTTCCTCGTCACCAAGCTCGGTGACGTGCCCTTCCTGATCGGCCTGTTCGCGCTGGCCGCCGACGCGGGCACCTTCCGGATCACCGGCGTGCTCGGCGCCGTCGCGAGCGGCGCACTCGACCACCCGACCCTCGTGGCGCTGCTGCTCCTCGCGGGCGTCGCCGGAAAGTCCGCGCAGTTCCCGCTTCACACCTGGCTTCCCGACGCGATGGCCGGCCCCACGCCGGTCTCCGCGCTGATCCACGCGGCCACCATGGTCGCCGCCGGCATCTACTTCGTGGCCCGGCTCCTCCCCGTCTTCGCCGCCTCCGCCGCCGCGCTGACCGTGCTCGCCGTCATGGCCGCCGTCACGATGGTCGGCTCGGCGCTCGCCGCGCTCGCCCAGGACGACATCAAGCGGGTCCTCGCCTACTCGACGATCGGCCAGCTCGGCTACATGTCGGGCGCCCTCGCCGTCGGCGACCGCGGGGCCGCCGTCTTCCACCTCCTGTCCCACGGCGCCTTCAAGGCGCTGCTCTTCCTCGCCGCCGGCGCCGTCATCCACGCCGCCGGCACCAACTCGCTGACGGCGATGTCCCGCATGGGCGGACTCACCAGGCGCATCCCGGACGCCTACTGGACGATGACCGTCGGCCTGCTCGCGCTGGCCGCGATCCCGCCCTTCGCCGGCTTCTTCTCCAAGGAGGCCGTCCTCGTCGCCGCCGAGCACACCGCCACCGGCGACCACACGGTCGCCCCGGCCGGCGCCGGCTGGATCGTCCTCGTCTCCGGACTCCTCACCGCGCTGCTCACCGCCGCGTACGCGACGCGCCTGTGGCTGCTCGCCTTCCGCGGCCGCGGCGCCGAAGCCCCGAGCCACGGGCGCCAGCCGATCGCCATGACCACCGTCCTGTGGGTGCTCGCCGTCCCCTCCCTCGGATTCGGCCTCACGGCCGCCTACCTCGACGACTGGTTCGACGGGAACGCGCTGACCCCGACCGTCACCACCGCCGTCCTCGGCACCGGACTCGCCGTCGTCGGCGCCGCCGTCACCTACGCCGTACGCCGCACGCTCCTCGCGCGCACCGCACCGCCCCCGGCCGCCCCCGTCGGCGCCACGCCCGTCCCCGCCGCCGGACCCGCCGCGGCACCCACGGTCGCCCACCCCGACGCCGACGCGGGCCGGGTCGAGGCCGAGGCCCTGGACCTGCCGCACCCCGCGACCGACCCGGCCGACCCCGGCCGCGCCCTGCTCGGTCCGCTGCACCGGCCCGCCGCCGACGGCTTCCGCCTCGACGCCGTCTACCACGCCGCCTTCGTCCGCCCCGTGCTCGCCGCCGCCTCCCTGGTCCGCTTCCTGGACCGCGAGGTCGTCGACACCTACGTACGCGGCGCGGGCGACGGCGCCAGGGGCCTCGGCTGGCTCGTCCGCCGCGCCCAGACCGGCAACGTGCAGACCTACCTCAGCGCGCTGCTCGCCGGCTCCGTCGTCCTGGCGATCGTCGCCGTCGTCCTCGCCAACGTCGCCGCCGGAGCGTGAGCCGTGATCGATATCAGCGAATCCGTGATGCAGTTCCTTCTCGCATTGATCGTCGCCGGCCCGCTCCTCGGCGCCGCGGCCGCCCTCCTGCCGGCCCCGCCCGGACTGAAGGGGAAGTCACCGGACCAGGCCGTGCTCCGCCACGGCGTCTTCGTCACCGGCGTGATCCTGCTCGCCGCGATCGTCCTCACCCTCGGCTTCGACCACGACCAGCCGTCGAAGATGCAGGCGACCACGGACATCAGCTGGATCCACGCCCTGGACGTGCGCATCCACCTCGGTGTCGACGGCATCTCGCTCCCCCTCCTGCTCCTGACCGCGCTGCTGACCTTCCTCTGCGCGCTGTACAGCTACTTCAAGCCCCCCACAGGCCCCGCGCCCAAGGCCTTCGTCGCCCTGCTCCTCGTCCTCGAGTCCGGCACCCTGGCGACCTTCGCCGTCCTCGACCTCGTCCTGTTCTTCCTGGCCTTCGAGATGGTCCTCATCCCGATGTACTTCCTCATCGCCCGCTGGGGCGGCGAGGGCAGGCAGCCCGCCGCCTGGAAGTTCATCCTCTACACGCTGCTCGGCTCCGTCGTCATGCTGCTCGGCCTGCTCCTCATCGGCGTGAAGGCGGGTACGTTCGACATGGTGGCACTCGCCACTGACAACGGCCGTGGACTGACCGCGTCGGTGCAGGTCATCGCCGTTCTGGCGATCGGTCTCGGGCTCGCGGTGAAGACCCCGATGTGGCCGCTGCACAGCTGGCTGCCGGACGCCCACACCGCCGCGCCGACCGTCGGCTCCGTGCTCCTCGCCGGCGTGCTCCTGAAGATGGGCACGTACGGGTTCGTCCGCATCGTGCTGCCGATCGCCCCCGACGGCATGCGGACCTTCGCCCCGTACCTCGCCGCCTTCGCCGTCGCCGGCATCGTCTACGGATCCCTCGCCTGCCTCGCCCTCGCGAAGCCCGGCAACAAGGGCGACCTCAAGCGCCTCATCGCCTACTCCTCCGTCGGCCACATGGGCTTCGTGCTGCTCGGCATCGCCACCATGACGCCCACCGGCGTCAACGGCGCCCTGTTCGCCAACATCGCCCACGGCCTCATCACCGGCCTCCTCTTCTTCCTGGTCGGGGCCCTCAAGGACCGCTACGGCACCGCCGACCTCGACACCCTCGCCGGCGCGACCGGCGCCGCCCTCTACGGCCGCGCCCCGCGCCTCGGCGCCCTGCTCGCCTTCGCCGCCGTCGCCTCGCTGGGCCTGCCCGGGCTCGCCGGGTTCTGGGGCGAGATGCTCGCCCTGTTCGGCGCCTTCGACCCGGCCGCGGGCCTCAGCCGGCCCGCCTTCCTCACCTTCATGGCGATCGGCGCGTTCGGCACCCTCCTCACCGCCGCCTACCTCCTCGTCGTCGTCCGGCGCGTCTGCATGGGCGGCCCCCGCCCGGCCGGCGAGACCGCCCTCACCGACGTCCAGGGCTACGAGCTCGCCGCCTGGACCCCGCTCGTCGCCCTCACCGTCCTCGCCGGACTGTGGCCCGCGGTCCTCCTCGGCCTCACCGACCCGGCCGTCCAGCAGCTCCTCGCGGGAGGCACCAAGTGAGCCCAGTGACCGTCACGGCCGCGGCGCCGAGCCTCGTCCAGTCCGTCGACTGGCTGGCGATCGCGCCGCCCACCCTCACCGCCCTGGTCGCGCTCGTCGTCCTCGTCGCCGACCTGTTCGTCCCGGAGACCCGCAAGCAGCTCCTCGGCTGGACCTCCGTCGTCGGGCTCGTCGCCGCGCTCGCCCTGCTCGCGCCGCTGCGCGCGGGCGACCGCTCGACCTTCTGCCTCACCGCCGACACCCAGCTGCGCGCCTGCAGCTACACCGCCGACCAGTTCACCCTGGTGATCCAGTTCCTGGTGCTCGGCGGCGCGCTCGTCACCGCGCTGCTCTCGATCGCCGACACCCGCGACAGGCTCCCGGCCGGCGAGTACTGGTTCCTGCTGCTGTCCTCCGCGGCCGGCGCCGCGCTGCTGCCCGCCTCCCGCGACCTGGCGACCCTCGTCGTCGCCCTCGAAGTGGCCTCGCTGCCCGCGTTCGCCCTCGTCGGCCTGCGCCGCGGCGACCGGATGTCCAGCGAGTCCGCGCTCAAGTTCTTCCTGTCCTCCGTCACCGCCACCGCCGTGACCCTGCTCGGCGTCAGCTTCGTCTACGCGGCGACGGGCACCCTCCACCTCACCGAGGTCGCCCAGCGCCTCGGCGACGTGCCGGGACAGCTGCAGACGCTCGCCCAGACCGGTGTCGTCCTCACCCTGGTCGGCTTCGCCTTCAAGACGGCCGCCGTGCCCTTCCACTTCTGGGTGCCGGACACCTACGTCGGCGCCCCCCTGCCTGTCGCCGCCTACCTCTCGGTGGTCGGCAAGGCCGTCGGCTTCACCGGCCTCATCCTGGTGACCGTCGTCGCCTTCCCGTCGTACGCGGACGTGTGGGGCCCGGCGCTCGCCGTGCTCGCCGCGCTCACCATGACCGTCGGCAACGTCGCCGCCCTGCGCCAGGTCTCCACGCGCGCGTGGAGCGCGGTACGGCTGCTCGCCTGGTCGTCCGTGGCCCAGGCCGGCTACCTCCTGGTGCCGGTCGCCGCCGCCGCGTACTCCAGCGACGACCAGATCGGCGCGACCGTCGCGTACGCCCTCATGTACGCCGTCGTGAACCTCGGCGCCTTCGCGGTCGTCGCCGTCGTCGCCCGTACGCACCCGGAGAACCGGATCGCGGACTACCGGGGCCTGTACGCGGCGAGCCCCGCCGCCGCCCTCGCGCTCGGCTTCTTCCTCCTGAACCTGGCCGGACTGCCCCCGGGTATCATCGGCCTCTTCGCGAAGGTGACCGTCTTCTCGGCGGCCGTCGACGCGGGCCTCGGCTGGCTCGCCGTGATCATGGGCATCAACGTCGTGATCGGCCTCTACTACTACCTGCGGTGGACGGCTCTGCTGTTCCGCGGGCCGGAGGGCGAGACCGTACGGCACCGGGCGCCGGCCCCGGTCACGCTGGCCGTCGCGCTGACCGCCCTCGCGGGCGTCGTGCTGTCGGGCTACCCGCAGTTCGCGCTCCGCTTCGCGGCGAACAGCCTCTTCTGAGGCCACGAGCAGAACCCCCGCATCCCCCCACAGGCAGAACCCTCCAAGGAGCAGGACCCCGTGCTGAACGGTTTCAAGGACTTCATACTTCGCGGCAACGTCGTCTCGATGGCCATCGGTCTGGCCGTCGGCTCGGCGTTCACGGCCGTCGTGACCGGTTTCAGCAAGGCGTTCATCACCCCGCTCATCGGTCTCGCCACCGGCTCGGTCGGCGACTTCAGCGAGGCGAAGTTCACCGTCGGGAAGACCGAGTTCCCCTACGGCCTGGCGATCGCCGCCGCCATAGCCTTCGTCATCACCGCCGCCGTGCTCTACTTCCTGATCGTCGTCCCCATGACGAAGATCCAGGAGCGGTTCGCCAAGGAGGAGGCGAAGGACCCGAAGGCGGAGAAGCGCGACTGCCCCCGCTGCTTCGCCGAGATCCCGGCCATCGCGTCCCGCTGCGCCCACTGCACCAGCGAGGTCGAGCCGGTCGCCGAGGCCCTCCTGAAGGCGGGCCTGGACTCGATCAGCATCCCCGCCGCCCGCTAGGGCCTCCCGGGCGGACCGGAGCCCGGCCGCCGCCTCACCCGTACGGCGTACGGCGTGGCCCGGCGCAGCCCCGGCGCGGCCGGGGAACCCGTACCTCCCGCGTGGCGTTGACCAGGAAGGGAGGGTCCACTGGACAGAAGGGTTCCCCTGCCGCACCACTTGGAGGGCGTACCGTGCACCGCCGGCACAACGGGCTGAGGACCGCCGTACTCCTCGGAGGGCTCTCCGCCCTCATCATCGTCATCGGCAGCTTCTTCGGGCGTACGGGCCTGATCGTCGCGCTCGTCGTGGCGCTCGGCACCAACGCGTACGCGTACTGGAACAGCGACAAGCTGGCGCTGCGCGCCATGCGTGCCCGCCCGGTGAGCGAGTTCGAGGCCCCGGCCCTCTACCGGATGGTGCGTGAGCTCTCCACGCAGGCCCGCCAGCCCATGCCGAGGCTCTACATCTCGCCCACCCAGGCGCCCAACGCCTTCGCGACCGGCCGCAACCCGCGCAACGCGGCCGTGTGCTGCACCGAGGGCATCCTCGCGATCCTCGACGAGCGCGAGCTGCGCGGAGTGATCGGCCACGAGCTGAGCCACGTCTACAACCGGGACATCCTCATCTCGTCGGTCGCCGGAGCCCTCGCCTCCGTGATCCTCTTCCTGGTGAACTTCGCCTGGCTGATCCCGATCGGCCGCTCCGACGACGACGAGGGCCCCGGGCTCCTCGGGATGCTGCTGATCGTGATCCTGGGCCCGATCGCCGCCTCCGTCATCCAGCTGGCCATCTCGCGCTCCCGCGAGTACGAGGCGGACGCCTCCGGCGCCCAGCTCACCGGCGACCCGCTGGCCCTGGCCAGTGCCCTGCGCAAGCTGGAGGCGGGCACCAAGCAGCTCCCGCTGCCCCCCGAGCCCAGGATCGAGACCGCAAGCCACATGATGATCGCGAACCCCTTCCGTCCGGGACAGGGGCTGTCCAAGATGTTCTCCACCCATCCGCCGATGGCGGAGCGCATCGCCCGGCTCGAACAGATGGCAGGTCACCGCCCGTGAAGACGATCCTGAACGTCATATGGCTGATCCTGTGCGGATTCTGGATGTTCCTCGGCTACGTACTGGCCGGCGTCCTGCTCTGCATCACGATCATCGGCATCCCCTTCGGACTGGCCGCGTTCCGCATCGGCCTCTACGCCCTGTGGCCCTTCGGCCACACGGTCGTCGACCGCCGTGACGCCGGCGCCCCGTCCTGCGTCGGCAACGTGCTGTGGCTGATCCTGGCCGGCTGGTGGCTGGCGCTCGGCCACATCACCACCGGTATCGCCCTCTGCATCACGATCATCGGCATCCCGCTGGGCATCGCCAACTTCAAGCTGATCCCCGTCTCGCTGCTGCCGCTGGGCAAGGAGATCGTCCCCACGGACCAGGCGTACGGGACGTGGGGCTACCAGGGCCGCTAGGCCTTGTACGGGCCACGCCGCACGGGCCACGCGCCGTACGGGCAAGGTCAGGTCTGAGGCGCAGGGTCAGGTCCGCGGGGGCTCGTGGCGTCCGCGGCTGACCGCGTGGGCCACCACTCCGACCGCGAGCACGCCCAGACCCGCCAGGACGGCGGCCGGCGGCAGGGAGAACGCGAGCGCCGCGCAGCCGGCCAGGCCGAGCACGGCCAGCGGCCGCTCGCGGCGCCCCAGGGTCCAGGCGGAG
The DNA here is from genome assembly GCF_042677525.1 of Streptomyces sp. NPDC127114. Taxonomy (NCBI): domain Bacteria; kingdom Bacillati; phylum Actinomycetota; class Actinomycetes; order Kitasatosporales; family Streptomycetaceae; genus Streptomyces; species Streptomyces sp. NPDC127114. The sequence continues at coordinate 40,962 of NZ_JBHXTJ010000021.1, read as the reverse complement.
GCGTTGGCGATCCCGTAGTAGACCAGCACGGCGAACGACGAGAAGCCGATCGCGCCGCGCACGTCCGCCGTGGCCGCCACCACGGCCACCACCGCGCCCACCGCGAGCTCCGCGTGGTGCGGCACCCCGAAGCGCGGATGGACGGCGGCGAGCGTGGCCGGCAGGTGGCCGTCCCTGGCCATGGCGAGGGTCGTCCGTGACACGCCGAGGATCAGCGAGAGCAACGAGCCCAGAGCGGCGACCGCCGCGCCCACGGTGACCACGGGCACCAGCCAGTCCGCCCCGGCCGCCCGTGCCGCGTCCGCGAGCGGGGCGGGGGAGGCGGCCAGGCCCTCCGGTCCGAGGACGCCGAGCACGGTCACGGCGACGGCCGCGTAGACGGCGAGCGCGATGCCGAGGGCGAGCGGCACGGCCCGCGGGATGGTCCGCTCCGGGTCGCGGACCTCCTCGCCGAGCGTCGCGATCCGCGCGTACCCGGCGAAGGCGAAGAACAGCAGCCCGGCTGCCTGGAGCACGCCGCCCGCGGGAATGTCCCCGTCGAGCGCGAGCCGCCCGGCCTCCCCGGCCCCGGCGGCGGCCACGACGACCGCCGCGAGGACGGCGAGCACGACCGCGACGATCACCCGGGTGAGCAGCGCGGACTTCTGCACGCCGGTGTAGTTGACGGCGGTCAGGGCGACGACGGCGGCGACGGCCACCGCGTGGGCGTGCCCGGGCCAGACATAGGCGCCGACGGTGAGCGCCATCGCCGCGCAGGAGGCGGTCTTGCCGACGACGAAGGCCCAGCCCGCGAGATGGCCCCAGAACGCCCCGAGCCGTTCGCGGCCGTACACGTAGGTGCCGCCGGAGGCCGGGTAGAGGGCGGCGAGCCGGGCCGAGGCCATGGCGTTGCAGTAGGCGACGACGGCGGCGACGCCGAGCGCCGGCAGCAGTCCGGGGCCGGCCGCGCGTGCCGCGGGCCCGAGCGCCGCGAAGATCCCGGCGCCGACCATCGAGCCGAGCCCGATCACGACGGCGTCGAAGACTCCGAGAGTGCGGCGCAGTTCCTGTGTCATGCTCCGCACACTAGAGGGTGCGGCAACCGCTCGGGACCGCCGGGCGTCCTCCTGGGCATGAGCATCGTCAGCTGGATAGTTCTCGGACTGATCGCCGGGGTCGTCGCCAAGGTCCTGCTGCCGGGCCGCGACCCGGGCGGCCTGATCGGCACGACGGTCATCGGCGTCGTCGGCGCCTTCCTCGGCGGGTGGCTGTCGGCCCGCTTCCTGGACCGGCCCGTCGCCCAGGACTTCTACGACGGGGCGACCTGGCTGTCGGCGATCGGCGGCTCGCTGGTGCTGCTGATCGGCTACCGGATCCTCTTCGGCCACTCGCGCGAGCGCTAGGACCCGGATGAGGAGACCCGTATCCGGGGGCCCGACCTAGAGCCCCGTCTCCCTCAGCGTGATGTTGAGCCGCCCGGCGAGCCCCAGGGCGGGCTCGGCGCTGCCCGCGTACACCTTGGGGACGCCGTGGTACGCGAGGCGGGACGGCCCGCCGAAGACGAGCAGGTCGCCGGAGGCCAACTCCAGGTCGGTCCAGGGCCGTCCGCGGTCCTCGGTGTTGCCGAGCCGGAACACGCAGGTGTCGCCGAGGCTCAACGACACGACAGGAGCGGGCGAGCGCTCCTCCCTGTCCTGGTGCATGCCCATCTTCGCGCCGTCGGCGTAGAAGTTCACGAGCGCGGTGTCCGGCGCGAAACCGCCGTGCGGACCGCCGTCCGTCCCGGCCGCCCCGTCCGCACCGGCCGCCCCGTCGTGCGTCCCGTACGCGTCGGCCAGCGCCGCGCGCCCCAGTTCGACGAGCCAGTCCGGCAGTTCGAGGAGGTTCTCCTCGGGGCCGAGATAGCGGTACGGCACCCAGCGCCGCCCGAGGCAGAGCGAGCGCACGGACATCACCCTGCCGCCGGGCAGGACCGTGTGCTCGTACGCGGCGGGCCCCCGCCCGAACTCGCGGCAGGCGGCGACCAGTTCCCGCTGTCGCTCGAACGGCAGCCAGCCGGGCACGTGCACCGCGCCCGGCGCCGGTTCGCTCCGCTCGCGCGGGAACAGTCCGTCAGCCACCGCTCTCCAGGCGCAGCAGCCGCTCCTTGCGGTCCAGCCCGGCCGCGTAGCCGCGCAGGCTGCCGTCGGCCCCGATCACCCGGTGGCAGGGCCGCACCACGAGCAGCGGATTGCGCCCGATCGCGGTCCCCACGGCCCGCACGCCGGCGCCGGCCGAGCCGACCCGGCGGGCGATGTCCCCGTACGAGACGGTCGCGCCGTACGGGATCTCCTCCAGGGCCTTCCAGACGGCGCGCTGGAATTCGGTCCCGGACTCCTCGTACGGGATGTCGAAGCCCTCGCGCCGCCCGGCGAAGTACGCGTCCAGCTGCCCCGCGACCTCCTCGAACGCCGCCGGGTCACCTGTCCATCCGTCCTCGACGCGGACGCCGCCCTTCTGGCCCTCCAGCGACAGCGACCGCAGCACGAGGGAACCCCCGTCGGCGACCCGCCCCACCAGGAGCATCGTGCCGAGGGGGCCGTCGACGTGGGCGTAGAGCGTGCTGTTCGTCGTCATGCGTCCAGTGTGCGAGCCCCACACGCAGCGGGGCTGGCGGTTTTCGGACATGACACTCGGACAGTCCTACCGGTAGTTCACGAACTGCAGGGCGAAGTCGAAGTCCTTGTCCTTGAGCAGCGCGATGACGGCCTGCAGGTCGTCCCGGCTCTTCGAGCTGACCCGCAGCTCGTCGCCCTGCACCTGCGCCTTGACGCCCTTGGGGCCCTCGTCGCGGATGACCTTGGCGACCTTCTTGGCGTTCTCCTGGGAGATGCCCTCCTGGATGGAGGCGAAGAGCTTGTACTCCTTGCCGGACAGCTGCGGGTCGCCCTCCACGTCCAGCGACTTCAGCGAGATGCCCCGCTTGATCAGCTTGGACTGGAAGATGTCGAGGATCGCCTTGACCCGCTCCTCGCCGTTCGCCTGCATCAGGATCTTCTCGCCCGACCAGGAGATCGAGGCGTTGGTGCCCTTGAAGTCGTAGCGCTGCGTGATCTCCTTCGCGGCCTGGTTGAGGGCGTTGTCGACCTCCTGCCGCTCGACCTTGGAGACGATGTCGAAACTGGAGTCGGCCATGAGGTGAGGCTCCTTGCTCGGATGCATTGGGTACGGCACAAAGCGTAGCCACCGGGACGGCCGCGAACCCGAGATCAATCCGGTGGCGAAGCACCCCCGGGGATCAGGTATCGTTTACGTCGTTGCCAGGGAGCACCGCCGAAAAGCGGCTCCGAGGCAGCGATCCCATGGCGGTGTGCCCGAGTGGCCAATGGGAGCGGACTGTAAATCCGTCGGCTTAGCCTACCCAGGTTCGAATCCTGGCGCCGCCACGCGATGAGAACGGCCCCTGAACTGCGGAAACGCAGGGCAGGGGTCGTTCTGCTGTGTCAGTGAGACAGGGCGCAACTGTCTCGCTCTGCGCCGCTCGATCACCCTCTCTACCAGCGTGTCTGGACGACACGTGGACGGGATTACGTGGTGACCGGGCAGTCTCACGCGCCCGAGCCCAGACCTCCCCGTACCCGCTGCCTTGTCTTCCGGGCCGCCGACCGACTTCACCACCGTGTGCACACCCCAGGTGCGGCAACTGGCACCGGCTGCCGCAATCGTTGCCTGCACGCGGCAGTGACCATGAACGCTTCCTAAGCCAGGATGAGGTCCATGGGTGAAGGAGGGGGACGAGAGTGGAGCTTCTCGGGAAGGCGTTGTTCGTGATGGTGCCCTTGGCTCTTGGTGTGGCGCTGCTCGTCGACTTCAAGGGCTTCCGGCGGTACATGATCTCCAGGCCCGGGGAGAGCGACGAGGACATCAAGCGCTACCAGCCGATCGCGATCATCGTCGGCGCTGGGTTCGTTTGTCTCCCGCTGACCGCGGTGGGCTTCTGGATGATCTACTGATCAACCCCGCTGCCCGCTCAGCCTCCGGAACCGGGCGGTCACCTTCCCCTGAACTGCGGAAACGCAGGGCAGGGGCCGTTTGTTCGTTCATGGGGTCCGCCGAGGGGCGCGGTTCTCGTTCGGTCCAGTCGTGGGCGTGGGTGCGCGCCGGTGACCTGTGGCCGGTCCACCATGAGCGGGTGAGCGGGCTGGGCGGCGACGGAAGCGAAGATCCGCTGGGCGAGATCCAGACCAGGGTCGGGAAGCGGCGCCTGGACGACGTCGCCAAGATCCTCGCCGGCGCCCTGGTCGCGGTCGCCGGGGTCATGACCGCGCTGGGGCTGACGAGCGACATCGTGTTCGTCGCGCTCAACAACGAGTCGTGGCCCATCTACGTCGCCGCGCTCTGCGCCATCCTCGCCATCGTGTGCAGCATCGTGGCCCTGCTCATGCACCCGACGCGGCGGGGCAACGTGTGGGAGACGGTCACGCTCGTCATCGGCGTGATCTTCTACATGGTCGCGCTGAGCGTGGCGGTCGTGGGCGCCTCCAAGGCGGCGGGCGGGAACGGGCGGCCGACCATCACCAACGTCACGCTCGCGGGGCCGAGAACCGCCGGGCGCCTCAGCTTCGACGTCCACGGGGACGGCGTGGACACGTGGGCGACCATCGAGGTCTCCGCGGACGCCGTGGACATCCACCGGGATCCCGTCGAAGGCGAGGGCTTCTACTACAGCAGCCTCAGACCCGACGACAGGGGCGACATCGCGCAGCACGTCAGCGTGCCCTTCTCGGTCCCCGAGTCCGCGTGGGGCATCCAGATCATCGCCGCCACCGCCGGCGGCGAAGGCGAGTGCGACGTCCGGTCGACGCGCGGACCCACCTGCGTGGAGATCCAACTGCCCTGACGTCCGGCGTCAGTTGCCTGCGATGTCGCGGACCGCGACCGCGACCGGGGTCGAGCCCGAGATCAGTTCCAGGGTCAGACCGGCCGTGGCCGGCGTGTCGAGGAGTTCGGCGAGGACCGCCGCCACGTCGTCGCGGGGGATGGGGCCGCGGCCCGTGGAGGCCGCCAGGCGGACCATGCCGGTGCCCGCGTCGTCGGTGAGCATGCCGGGGCGCAGGATCGTCCAGTCGAGCCCCTCGCGGGCGCGGACGTCGTCGTCCGCCGCGCCCTTGGCGCGCAGGTACGCGTCGAAGACGGCGTCGCCCTCGTGACCCGACCGGGCGCCCATGGACGAGACGACGAGGAAGCGCCGTACGCCCGCCCGTTCCGCCGCGTCGGCGAGCAGGACCGCCGCGTCGCGGTCCACGGTCTCCTTGCGCTGGGCGCCGCTGCCCGGGCCCGCGCCGGCCGCGAAGACGGCCGCGTCGGCGCCCTCCAGGGCCGCGGCGACCTCGTCGACGGAGGCCGACTCCAGGTCCAGGACCACCGCCTCGGCGCCGGCCGCCCGCAGGTCCGCCTCCTGTTCGGGGCGGCGGATGATCCCCACCGGTTGGTGCCCGCCCGCGGCCAGCAGCCGCTCGAGCCGCAGGGCGATCTGTCCGTGTCCACCAGCGATGACTACGCGCATACTCACGACCGTACGGCGCCCGGCCCCGCCGGGCCTCCCGAGTCCGGCCGCTCGGGCCGCGTCTGCCGGGGCAGGTCGAGGGCCGCCGCCGAGTCGCAGTACTCCCGCACCGCGCTCGTCCGGGCCACCACCCGGCCGCGGTGCACCACGATCCGGCTGTACGCGAGGGACAGCACGCCCGCGAGCCGTTCGCCCCGCACCGCGAGCAGCTCCGCCGGGAAGCCGGCCTCCACCCGTACCTCCGGCAGGCCCATCGCGGCCCGCGCGTCCGTGCTCACCGCCCCGTACGCCTCCGGCGCCGGGAGCCCGCCCAGTGAGGCCGTCAGGTAGGCGGCCTCCAGCGGGTCGCCGCGGCCCACAGGGTTGGACACGTCACGCAGCGCCCCGCCGCCCGCGGCGACCCGCACCCCGGCGGCCCGGAGCAGCCGCACGGGCGCCGTGCCGCGCAGCTCGGTCGCGCCGCAGCCGCCCTGCGGCAGGCACACCACGGTCACCCCGGCGGCCGCCAGCTGGTCCGCCGCCCGGCGGGCCTGGTCGGCGGGGAGGCGGGCGAGCCCGGCGCAGGGGCCGATCGTCACCCCGGGGCGCAGCCCGCCGGCCATCGCCGCGAGCCGGGCCAGGCGCGCCGGGTCGTCGCCGTCGGTGTGCAGGTCCACCGGGCAGCCGTGTTCGGCCGCGACCTCCAGGAGCGCCTCCACGTAGCCGGTGGGATCCGGGTCGAGGTCGGGGCAGCCGCCGACCACGCCGGCGCCCATCTTCACCGCGTCCCGCAGCATCGCGAGCCCGTCGGCGCCCGCCGCGCCGGTCAGCAGCCGGGGCGTCGCCACGGTCGTCAGCTCGGCCAGGCCGCGCAGCGAACGCCGGGCCTGCAGCACGGCCTCCAGCGGGCCGAGGCCGTGCATGTCCCCGATCCGGACGTGGGCGCGCAGCGCGGTCGCGCCGTGCCCGAGCTGGAGCAGGGCGGCCTCGGTCGCCCGGCGCTGGACCTCGTCCGGGGCGTACGAGACGGGGCCGGGGGAGTCGGCGGTGAGCGCGGTGTCGATGTGCGCGTGGGGCTCGGCGGGCGCGGGCAGCAACAGGTAGCCGGCCAGGTCGACGCGGGCGCCGACCGCGGTGAGGCTGCCGGCCGTGCCGACGGCCTCGATCCGGCCGCCGCCGAGCCGTACGTCGACGGTGCGGCCGTCGGTGAGCCGCGCGTTCGAGAGCAGCAGCGACACGGCGTCGGCGGTGGCCGCGGCCCGGTCGTCGGGCTGTGGCTGGGGCTGCTTGCTGTCGGCGGACATCGGGCTCCTCACGGCTCGCCAAGACCAAGATCACGCAGCGTGGGCCCCGAGCCTAGGGGCGCCCGCAGCAGCCTTCGAGGAGGAGCGCAATAGTCGTACTGGTGAGTGCACGAGTGGCCTAGGAGGGGCCTGCGGCGAGTGCCCGGGAAACGGATTTGGGTGTCGGGCCGGAGACCGTGTAATGTCTTCCTCGCTCGCCCCAATAGCTCAGTCGGCAGAGCGTCTCCATGGTAAGGAGAAGGTCTACGGTTCGATTCCGTATTGGGGCTCTGGTGAGAAGGGCCCGCCTTCGGGCGGGATCCGGATCATCAAAGCGGTGTAGCTCAGTCGGTAGAGCAAGCGGCTCATAATCGCTGTGTCACCGGTTCAAGTCCGGTCACCGCTACACACGGTAGCCGATTGTGGGGTCGGTCCTGCGATCGGCTACTCTTTCATGCGTTCATCCATCCCACCCGTCCGTCAAGGAGCACTCACGTGGCTGCCACCGACGTCCGCCCGAAGATCACGCTGGCCTGCGTGGAGTGCAAGGAGCGGAACTACATCACCAAGAAGAACCGGCGCAACAACCCGGACCGTCTTGAGATGAAGAAGCACTGCCCTCGCTGCAACTCGCACACCGCGCACCGCGAGACGCGCTAAACAGGCTCGTACACGAGGCCGTCCCCAGCCGGGGACGGCCTCGTGTCGTTTACCCGTGCATATCCGCACCCTTTTCAGCAGGACCAGCAAGCAGGACCAGCAGGAGGTACCGAGGCCATGGCGCTCGACCAGTCCTTCGTGGGCCGGACCTATCCGCCCACCGCGCCGTACGAGGTCGGCCGCGAGAAGATCCGCGAGTTCGCCGAGGCGATCGGGGACGCCAATCCCGCGTACACCGACCAGGAGGCCGCCAAGGCCCTCGGTCACCCCGACGTCGTCGCCCCGCCGACGTTCGTCTTCGCGATCACCTTCAAGGCCGCCGGCCAGGTCGTCGAGGACCCGCAGCTGGGCCTCGACTACAGCCGCGTCGTGCACGGCGACCAGAAGTTCGCCTACACCCGGCCGGTGCGCGCCGGTGACCGGCTCTCGGTCACCAGCACCATCGAGGCGATCAAGTCCCTCGCGGGCAACGACATCCTGGACATCCGCGGCGAGGTCCACGACGAGAGCGGCGAGCACGTCGTGACCGCCTGGACCAAGCTCGTCGCCCGCGCCCCCGAGGAGGCCTGACCGTGACCGCGAAGATCGCCTACGACGAGGTCGAGGTCGGCACCGAGCTGCCCGCGCAGACCTTCCCCGTGACCCGCGCCACGCTCGTGCGGTACGCCGGTGCCTCGGGTGACTTCAACCCGATCCACTGGAACGAGAAGTTCGCCAAGGAGGTCGGCCTGCCCGACGTCATCGCCCACGGCATGTTCACCATGGCCGAGGCGATCCGCGTCGTCACCGACTGGGCCGGCGACCCGGCCGCCGTCGTCGAGTACGGCGTCCGCTTCACCAAGCCGGTCGTCGTGCCCAACGACGACGAGGGTGCCGTGATCGAGGTCTCCGCGAAGGTGGCGGCGAAGCTCGACGACCAGCAGGTGCGGGTCGACCTCACCGCGACCAGCGCCGGGCAGAAGGTCCTCGGCATGAGCCGGGCCGTGGTCAGGCTCGCCTGAACCCGTCCGAGCGCCTGAGCGGCACGGGCCCCTTCCGTACGGGAGGGGCCCGTACCCTTGTGCCCGTGCAGCTTCTCCACGACGCCCCCCTCGCGCCCCTGACCACCTTCCGGCTCGGCGGCCCCGCCACGCGGCTCGTCACGGCCACCACCGACGACGAGGTGATCGCCGCGGTCCGCGAGGCCGACGCCTCCGGGGCCCCGCTGCTCGTCATCGGCGGCGGCTCCAACCTGGTCATCGGCGACAAGGGCTTCGACGGCACGGCCCTGCACATCGCCACCCGCGGCTTCTCGCTCGACGGGACCCGTCTGGAGCTCGCCGCGGGCGAGGTGTGGACGGACGCCGTCGCCCGGACCGTCGAGGCCGGGCTCGCCGGTATCGAGTGCCTGGCCGGGATCCCCGGCTCGGCGGGCGCCACGCCGATCCAGAACGTGGGCGCCTACGGGCAGGACGTCTCCGCCACCGTCACCGAGGTCGTCGCCTACGACCGCCGGGCCGAGGAGACGGTGACGCTCACCAACGCCGAGTGCGCCTTCTCGTACCGGCACAGCCTCTTCAAGGACCAGCCCGACCGCTACGTCGTGCTCCGCGTCCGCTTCGGGCTCGAGGACGCCGGCGGCCTTTCCGCGCCGATCGCGTACGCGGAGACGGCCCGGGCCCTCGGTGTCGAGGCGGGCGACCGGGTGCCGCTGGAGCGGGCGCGGGAGACGGTCCTGAAGCTGCGGGCCGGCAAGGGCATGGTCCTGGACCCGGAGGACCACGACACGTGGTCGGCCGGCTCCTTCTTCACCAACCCGATCCTCACCGCCGAGCAGTACGAGGCCTTCCTCGCGCGCGTGGCCGAGCGCCTCGGCGCCGACGCCGTGCCGCCCGCCTACCCGGCGGGGGAGGGCCTGACCAAGACCTCCGCCGCCTGGCTGATCGACAAGGCGGGCTTCACCAAGGGCTACGGCTCCGGGCCCGCCCGGATCTCGACCAAGCACACCCTCGCCCTCACCAACCGCGGCGAGGCGACCACCGAGGACCTGCTCGCCCTCGCCCGCGAGGTCGTCGCCGGCGTCCGGGACGCCTTCGGGGTCACGCTCGTCAACGAGCCGGTGACCGTCGGCGTCGAGATCTGAGGCCCGCGCCTCCGTACGCCACACCCTCGGTACGCCAACCTTCAGTACGCCACACCCACGCCCTGCTTCACCGTCGCCGGGTCGTCGACCATCGCCAGCATCGCGTGCGCCACGTCGGCGCGCCCGACCGTGCGGCCGCGTGACGGGTTGCCGCCGACCGCCTTCCGGTAGCGGCCGGTGAGGCGCCTGTTCGTCAGCTTCGGCGGGCGGACGGACGTCCAGTCGGTCGCGCTCGCCGCGAGCTCGGCCTCCATCTCCCGCAGGTCCGCGTAGACGTGCTTGTACAGGCCGTTGATGATCGGCAGCACCGCCCTGTCGAGCACCGTCTGCCCCGGCGGGACCGGGCCGACGGGGGCCGCGCTGACCACGAGGAGACGGCGGGTCCCGGCGCCCTCCATGGCGCGCAGCACCGAGCGGGTCAGGCGCGCGGCGACGCCCGCGTCCGCGCGGGTGCGGGCGCCGAGGCCGGAGAGGACCGCGTCCCGGCCCGCCACGGCCTCGCGCAGCGACTCCGGGTCGGAGAGGTCGGAGCGGAAGACGTCGAGACCGGCGCCCGTGACCGTGAACCGGGCCGGATCACGGACGACGGCGGTCACCTCGTGGCCCGCGGCCAGTCCCTGACGGACGATCTCCTGGCCGATGCCGCCGGTCGCACCGAAGACGGTGAGCTTCATGTCGCACCCTCCCTGGGTGGGTAAGTGTTCACTCACCTATAGAGTGAGTGTGCACTCACTCACCCGTCAAGCGATATCCAGGAGAGTTCTCGTGGAACAGAAGCCGACCCGCACCCGGATCCTCGACGCCGCCCACGAGCTCCTGCGCACGGCCGGGCTCGCCCGCACCACCACCAAGCAGATCGCCAGGGCGGCGGGCTGCTCCGAGGCCGCGCTCTACAAGTACTTCCCGAGCAAGGAGGAGCTGTTCGTCACTGTCCTGGACGAACGGCTGCCGCGGCTCGGTGACCTCCTCGGCACCCCCGGCGCCGGCACCGAGACCCCTGGCGCCGAGACCGCCGGCGCCGAGACCCCGGGCGCGGAAACCCCCGGAGTGGAGGAGAACCTCGTCCAGGTCGCCCGCAGGGCCGCCCTCTTCTACCAGGAGACCTTCGCGATGGCCGCCTCCCTCTACGCCGAGCCGCAGCTCAAGCGCCGCCACGACGACGCGCTGCGGCGCCTCGGCACCGGCCCGCACAAGCCCATCGAGGGCCTCGCCGACTACCTCCGCGCCGAACAGCGGCGCGGCAGGATCGCCGCCGACGCCGACCCGCAGGCCGCCGCCGCCCTCCTCCTCGGAGCCTGCGCCCAGCGCGCCTTCGCCTACGACATGACCCCGGACGGCCGCCCGCCGCAGGACCTCGACACGTTCGCCCGCTCGATCGCCCGCACCCTGATGCGCGGGCTCGGCTGACGGGCCCGGCGGCGCGCCACGGCCGCGCGGCTCAGCCGGCCGGCGCGGCCAGCCAGTCGTCGATCCCGGACAGCAGCTTCTGCCTGACGTCCTCCGGCGCCGCCGAGCCGCGCACCGACTGCCGGGCCAGCTCCGCCAGCTCCTCGTCCGTGAAGCCGTGGTGCCGGCGGGCCACCTCGTACTGGGCGGCCAGCCGCGAGCCGAAGAGCAGCGGGTCGTCCGCACCCAGGGCCATCGGCACCCCGGCGTCGAAGAGGGTGCGCAGCGGCACGTCCTCCGGCTTCTCGTACACGCCGAGCGCCACGTTGGACGAGGGGCACACCTCGCAGGTGATCTGGCGCTCCGCGAGCCTGCGCAGCAGCCGCGGGTCCTCGGCCGCCCGCACGCCGTGCCCGACCCGGGCCGCCCGCAGGTCGTCCAGGCAGTCCCGTACGGACGAGGGGCCGGTCAGCTCGCCGCCGTGCGGGGCCGCGAGCAGGCCGCCCTCGCGGGCGATGGCGAAGGCCCGGTCGAAGTCGCGGGCCATGCCGCGCCGCTCGTCGTTGGAGAGCCCGAAGCCGACCACGCCCCGGTCCGCGTACCGCACGGCGAGGCGGGCGAGGGTGCGCGCCTCCAGCGGGTGCTTCATGCGGTTCGCCGCGACCAGCACCCGCATCCCGAGCCCGGTCTCGCGCGAGGCCGTGTCCACCGCGTCGAGGATGATCTCCATGGCCGGGATCAGACCACCGAGCAGCGGCGCGTACGAGGTCGGGTCGACCTGGATCTCCAGCCAGCCGGAGCCGTCCGCCACGTCCTCCTGGGCCGCCTCGCGCACCAGGCGCCGGATGTCCTCGGGCTCGCGCAGGCAGGAGCGGGCGATGTCGTAGAGCCGCTGGAAGCGGAACCAGCCCCGCTCGTCCGTGGCCCGCAGCCTGGGCGGAGTGCCGCTGCTCAGCGCCTCGGGGAGGTGCACCCCGTACTTGTCGGCCAGTTCGAGGAGGGTCGTGGGCCGCATCGAGCCCGTGAAGTGCAGGTGCAGATGGGCCTTGGGCAGCAGACTGAGGTCGCGGTGAAGAAGGTGCTCCATTGGCCGATCCTGCCTTACCCGAATGGACGAATACAGTCCGTTTCCCCGATCGGGACCTTGCTAGAACGCAAGAACGGGCCCCCGGTTCCGGAGAACCAGGGGCCCGCGTGCAGGTGGGAAGGTTCCTACCCGGTCAGTCGCGCGCCTCGGCGAGCAGCTTCTGGATCCGGGACACGCCCTCGACCAGGTCCTCGTCGCCCAGCGCGTACGACAGCCGCAGGTAGCCCGGGGTGCCGAAGGCCTCGCCCGGGACGACCGCGACCTCGGCCTCGTCCAGGATCAGCGCGGCCAGCTCGACGGAGTCCTGCGGGCGCTTGCCGCGGATCTCCTTGCCCAGCAGCCCCTTCACCGACGGGTACACGTAGAACGCGCCCTCCGGCGTCGGGCAGAGCACGCCCTCGATCTCGTTGAGCATCCGCACGATGGTCTGGCGGCGGCGGTCGAAGGCCTTGCCCATCTCCCTGACCGCTTCCAGGTCGCCCGAGACGGCGGCGAGCGCGGCGACCTGCGCCACGTTGGAGACGTTGGAGGTGGCGTGCGACTGCAGGTTGGTCGCGGCCTTCACGACGTCCTTCGGGCCGATGATCCAGCCCACGCGCCAGCCCGTCATCGCGTACGTCTTGGCGACACCGTTCACGACGATGCACTTGTCGCGCAGCTCCGGCAGGACCGCCGGCAGGGAGGCGGCGGTGGCGCCGCCGTACACCAGGTGCTCGTAGATCTCGTCGGTGAGGACCCACAGGCCGTGCTCGACGGCCCAGCGGCCGATCGCCTCGGTCTCGGCCTCGCTGTAGACGGCGCCGGTCGGGTTCGACGGCGAGACGAAGAGGACGACCTTGGTCTTCTCCGTGCGCGCGGCCTCCAGCTGCTCCACCGACACCCGGTAGCCGGTGGTCTCGTCGGCGACGACCTCCACCGGGACACCGCCGGCGAGGCGGATCGACTCCGGGTAGGTCGTCCAGTACGGCGCGGGGACGATGACCTCGTCGCCCGGGTCGAGGATCGCGGCGAACGCCTCGTAGATGGCCTGCTTGCCGCCGTTGGTCACCAGGACCTGGGAGGCGTCGACCTCGTAGCCGGAGTCGCGCAGGGTCTTCGCGGCGATCGCGGCCTTGAGCTCGGGCAGACCGCCGGCCGGCGTGTAGCGGTGGTACTTGGGGTTCTTGCAGGCCTCGACGGCCGCCTCGACGATGTAGTCCGGCGTCGGGAAGTCGGGCTCACCCGCGCCGAAACCGATGACCGGTCGCCCGGCGGCCTTGAGGGCCTTGGCCTTGGCGTCGACGGCGAGGGTGGCGGACTCGGAGATCGCACCGATCCGGGCGGAGACCCGGCGCTCGGTGGGAGGGGTAGCAGCGCTCATGCGGCCCATCGTCCCAGACCCCGTCCGGGCCCGGCACACAGGTTTCACGGAGCGGACAGGACCGGTCATTCCCGGTCGTACACACGGCGTGGAGGCCCTGTGGAGGCCCTTTCCGAGGCCCCTGTGGCAGGTCGGAGCCGTTTCTGTTCGACGTAGGGGCCCAAGACCACGTACACTCACTGCTCGTTGGCCCCGCACCGACCACATCTCACGATGCGGTAGGTTGGGGAAGCCACAAAGGGTCGTAGCTCAATTGGTAGAGCACCGGTCTCCAAAACCGGCGGTTGGGGGTTCAAGTCCCTCCGGCCCTGCTACACACACCGCCAGGTTGTGTGCGCATGTACGTACTCCTTGCACCGCCGTGCGGCTCCATTCCGGGCGCGGCACGGCCACGACCCGGAATCAGGTGAGACATCGTGACGGATGCCGTAGGCTCCATCGACATGCCTGACGCCGAGGACGCAGCTCCCGAGTCGAAGAAGAAGGCCCGGAAGGGCGGCAAGCGCGGTAAGAAGGGCCCTCTGGGCCGCCTCGCGCTGTTCTACCGCCAGGTCATCGCGGAACTCCGCAAGGTCGTCTGGCCCACTCGCAGCCAGCTGACGACGTACACCACTGTGGTGATTGTCTTCGTTGTCATCATGATCGGCCTCGTGACCGTGATTGACTATGGCTTCCAGGAAGCAGTCAAGTACGTCTTCGGCTGACTTTTTGTTCCACCCCATCTGTAGCGCAGGAAGAAGCAGCCACCGTGTCTGACGCGAACCTGAACGACGCCTTCGAGTCCGAGTCCGTCGAGGACGAGCTGGACATCGTCGAGGCGGCCGACGAGGAGCAGGCGGACGCTGCTGACGCCGAACTCGGCGAGGTCGAGGAGACCGACGCCGAGGACGACGGCACCGAGGTCGCCGACGTCGAGGCCGCCGAGGAGGAGGCCGAGGAGTCGGAGGAGTCCGACGAGGCGGCCGAGGCCGGGCTCGCGGACGAGGAAGAGGCCGAGGAGGCCGAGCCCGCCGCTCCGGTCGACCCCATCGCCGCGCTCCGCGAGGAGCTGCGCACGCTGCCCGGCGAGTGGTACGTGATCCACACCTACGCGGGCTACGAGAAGCGCGTGAAGGCCAACCTGGAGCAGCGCGCCGTCTCGCTGAACGTCGAGGAGTTCATCTACCAGGCCGAGGTCCCCGAGGAAGAGATCGTCCAGATCAAGAACGGCGAGCGCAAGAACGTCCGGCAGAACAAGCTGCCCGGTTACGTGCTCGTCCGCATGGACCTGACGAACGAGTCCTGGGGTGTCGTCCGCAACACGCCCGGCGTCACCGGCTTCGTGGGCAACGCCTACGACCCGTACCCGCTGACCCTGGACGAGATCGTGAAGATGCTCGCCCCGGAGGCCGAGGAGAAGGCCGCCCGCGAGGCCGCCGAGGCCGAGGGCAAGCCGGCTCCGGCCCGCAAGGTCACCGTCGAGGTCCTGGACTTCGAGGTGGGCGACTCGGTCACCGTCACCGACGGTCCGTTCGCCACGCTCCAGGCCACGATCAACGAGATCAACGCCGACTCGAAGAAGGTCAAGGGCCTCGTCGAGATCTTCGGTCGCGAGACCCCGGTCGAGCTCAGCTTCGACCAGATCCAGAAGAACTGACGACTCAAGTTTCCGGACAGGTCAGAGGGGCTGCTGCAGCCGCTCTGACCTGCTCGGTTTTTGGACGCGCAGCTATACCCGTTATCGTTGTGCGGTATGCCTCCATCCGGATGACCGGATGGATCGGCTGAAAACTCTCACTAGGACCCGGAGAGAGCTATGCCTCCCAAGAAGAAGAAGGTCACGGGGCTTATCAAGCTCCAGATCAACGCCGGTGCGGCCAACCCGGCCCCGCCGGTCGGCCCCGCGCTGGGTCAGCACGGCGTCAACATCATGGAGTTCTGCAAGGCCTACAACGCCGCGACCGAGTCGCAGCGTGGCTGGGTGATCCCGGTGGAGATCACGGTCTACGAGGACCGTTCCTTCACCTTCATCACCAAGACCCCGCCGGCCGCCAAGATGATCCTCAAGGCCGCGGGCGTGGAGAAGGGCTCCGGCGAGCCGCACAAGACCAAGGTCGCCAAGATCACCGAGGCGCAGGTCCGCGAGATCGCCACCACCAAGATGCCC
The DNA here is from genome assembly GCF_042677525.1 of Streptomyces sp. NPDC127114. Classification (NCBI taxonomy): domain Bacteria; kingdom Bacillati; phylum Actinomycetota; class Actinomycetes; order Kitasatosporales; family Streptomycetaceae; genus Streptomyces; species Streptomyces sp. NPDC127114. The sequence continues at coordinate 25,415 of NZ_JBHXTJ010000021.1, read as the reverse complement.
GACCTCAACGCCAACGACCTGGACGCCGCCGCGAAGATCATCGCCGGCACCGCCCGTTCCATGGGCATCACGGTCGAGGGCTGATCACCCCCCTCGTGACCTCAGTGGTAGGGCCAGGCGCTGGCCCGCACCACGACTCCACACCCTGAACACACAGGAGCAGAAGTGAAGCGCAGCAAGTCCCTCCGCGCTGCGGACGCCAAGGTCGACCGGGAGAAGCTCTACGCCCCGCTCGAGGCCGTCCGTCTCGCCAAGGAGACCTCCACCACCAAGTTCGACGGCACCGTCGAGGTGGCCTTCCGTCTGGGCGTCGACCCGCGCAAGGCCGACCAGATGGTCCGTGGCACCGTGAACCTTCCGCACGGCACCGGTAAGACCGCCCGGGTCCTGGTCTTCGCGACCGGTGACCGTGCCGAGGCCGCGATCGCCGCGGGCGCCGACATCGTCGGTTCCGACGAGCTCATCGACGAGATCTCCAAGGGCAACCGCCTGAACGAGTTCGACGCCGTCGTCGCCACCCCGGACCTCATGGGCAAGGTCGGCCGCCTCGGCCGCGTCCTCGGCCCGCGTGGTCTCATGCCGAACCCGAAGACCGGCACCGTCACCCCGGATGTCGCCAAGGCTGTCAACGACATCAAGGGCGGCAAGATCGAGTTCCGCGTCGACAAGCACTCGAACCTGCACTTCATCATCGGCAAGGTGTCCTTCGACGACGCCAAGCTGGTGGAGAACTACGGCGCGGCCCTGGAGGAGATCCTCCGTCTGAAGCCGTCCGCCGCCAAGGGCCGCTACATCAAGAAGGCCGCCATCACCACCACGATGGGCCCCGGCATCCCGGTCGACCCGAACCGCACCCGCAACCTCCTCGTCGAGGAGGACCCGGCCGCGGTCTGAGCCTGACCGGCTCAGGAGCCCCCTCACCGGGGCTCCGGCGTCCTTGAAGCCGCCCCTCGCGCCTCTCCGGAGGCGCGGGGGGCGGCTTTTATTGCACCGGCGTTGTCGGGGGCCTGGGTTACGGTGCCAGGGGGAACAAGAAGACGATCCGCAAGGGGTGGGGATTCATGAGCATGTCCGCGTGGAAGCGCGCAGGCGTCGCACTGACGGCCACGGCCGTCGTCACGGGCGTGGCCGGCTGTCAGGACGGCGACGCCAGGAGCGCGGCGGAGGCGCCCGCCAAGGCGGCCGCGCAGGGCCTGGAGGACGTGACGAAGGCGCTCACGGCCGCGTTCGAGAAGACGTCCGCCGCCAGGTCGGCCAAGGTCAGCATGACGATGAGCATGGAGGGCGTCGGTGCCCAGTCCGGCACCGTCACGATGACCGGCGTCCAGGGCTGGGACCCGGCGGCGCTGGACATCACCATGAAGGGCTCCCTGCTGGGCGGGGGCAAGCCCGGCGCCCCCGAGCAGGTCCGCATGGTCATGCGCGACAACGTCATGTACATGGACCTGGGCGCCGAGGCAGCCGCCAAGATGGACGGCAAGCGCTGGATGAAGATCGACATGAAGGCCGCCGCGGACGCCGGCGGCGACAAGAACCTGCGCAAGCAGATGACCGGCGGCCTGGAGAACATGAACCAGGACCCGGCCCAGCAGCTCGCCCTGCTCCTGGACTCCCCGAACCTGAAGCACGTCGGTGCCGAGAAGGTGAACGGCATGGAGACCCAGCACTACAAGGGCACCCTCACCTTCGAGCAGATGCTCAAGGCCAACAAGTCGTCGAAGCTCCTCTCCAAGGAGCAGTACGACGAGCTCGTGGCCAATGTGAGGAAGACCGGCCTCAAGGGCTACGACACCGAGGTCTGGGTCACCGAGGACGGCTACCCGGCCCGTATGGACGTCGGCATGACCATGGCCCAGGGCACGGTGCACATGCGGGCCGACTACACCGACTACGGGGCCGCCAGGGCCGCCGTCCGGGTGCCGCCGGCCGAGGACACCGTCGACCTGTTCGCGATGCTCCAGGAGGCCGGCAGGACCGCCGAGGGCTGATTTGCCCCTGGCCGTCCCCGTCGCGTACTCTTCCACAGAAGCCAAAGACCGCTGGTCGTCGCTGCGCCCGAAGGGCGTGGTGGCCGAAGGATTCGCTGAGAGATGCGAGCGACCCGCGCAGGTGACTGTGGAGAAGTTCCCGGATCGGATTCGTCCGATGAGGTAGAGCTGAGCCCCGTGCGCCTGCGCCCGGGGCGTTTTCGTTTGTTCAGCCCCTTCTGAGCGGTCCTCATCACCCGGAAGGAGGCTGACGCACTATGCCGACGCCCAACAAGGCTGCATCGGTGGCCGAGCTCAAGGACGCGTTCCAGAGCTCCAACGCCGCCGTGCTGACCGAGTACCGGGGTCTCACCGTCGCGCAGCTCAAGACGCTGCGCCGTTCGCTCGGTGAGAACGCCCAGTACGCCGTGGTGAAGAACACGCTGACCAAGATTGCGGCCAACGAGGCTGGGATCACCGCGCTCGACGACCACTTCGCTGGTCCGACGGCGGTCGCCTTCGTCACCGGTGACCCGGTGGAGTCGGCGAAGGCTCTGCGTGACTTCGCCAAGGAGAACCCGAACCTCATCATCAAGGCTGGTGTCCTTGACGGTAAGGCTCTCTCCGCCGACGACATCAAGAAGCTTGCGGACCTCGAGTCCCGCGAGGTTCTGCTCAGCAAGCTGGCCGGTGCCTTCAAGGGCAAGCAGTCCCAGGCTGCTCAGCTCTTCCAGGCGCTGCCGTCGAAGCTCGTCCGCACCGTGGACGCGCTTCGCGCCAAGCAGGCCGAGCAGGGCGGTGCCGAGTAATTCGGCTCGCGCAATGATCCGGGCCGCCCACGGGGCGGAGCGGGTCGCAGCGGGCCGACAGTACGCCCGCCTCACATGAACATCCGGCACCTGCCGAATTAGTGGAAGGATCGCCCATCATGGCGAAGCTCACCCAGGACGAGCTGCTTGCCCAGTTCGAGGAGATGACCCTCATCGAGCTCTCCGAGTTCGTGAAGGCCTTCGAGGAGAAGTTCGACGTCACCGCCGCCGCGGCCGTCGCCGTTGCCGCCCCGGGCGCCCCGGGTGCCGGTGCCGCCGAGACCGTCGAGGAGAAGGACGAGTTCGACGTCATCCTCACCGGCGCCGGCGACAAGAAGATCCAGGTCATCAAGGTCGTGCGTGAGCTGACCTCCCTGGGTCTGAAGGAGGCCAAGGACCTCGTCGACGGCACCCCGAAGCCGGTCCTCGAGAAGGTCAACAAGGAGGCCGCTGACAAGGCCAAGGAGGCGCTCGAGGGCGCCGGTGCCGCCGTCGAGGTCAAGTAACACCTCGTCGCGTCAGCGACTCTTCTGAGCGTGTAACGCTCGCAGCGTGAAAGGCGATCATCCATCTGGGTGGTCGCCTTTCGGCGTCCCCGGGGACGGCGTGGCGGCCGTCGTACGGGGCCCCGGAAGCGGAGTAAGGTGATCTTCGCCGTGCGCCGCGCAGGGGCGGGGGCCTTGACGAACCGCACGCAGCGCGCAATTCTCAGGACGCGTCGTCACAACGATCCGATTCCGAGGCATGGATCGACGACCGAACGGGCAGTATCGAGGTGCGCCGCACGGCGCGAGGTACCGCGGAGTTGAGAACAACGAGGGTCGCGAAGAACACGCCCTGGACATCAGTGGGCCAAGTGGCTACACTGACCCTTTGCGCTGCCTGTTAGCTGTCCCCTGCCCGTCACAAGGGGCATACCCTCGCAACCGCTTCGCTGGTCGACCCACTCTGACCTGGCCTTTCGGCCATATCGAGAATCGTCCTCCACGGGGCTCCGCAAGGGACCGGTACGCGCGCAGTGAGTCCGAGCCCTCGGAAGGACCCCCTCTTGGCCGCCTCGCGCAACGCCTCGACCAATACGAACAACGGCGCCAGCACCGCCCCGCTGCGCATCTCCTTTGCAAAGATCAAGGAGCCCCTCGAGGTTCCGAACCTCCTCGCGCTCCAGACCGAGAGCTTCGACTGGCTGCTCGGCAACGCCGCGTGGAAGGCTCGCGTCGAGGCCGCCCTTGAGTCGGGACAGGACGTCCCCACGAAGTCCGGTCTGGAGGAGATCTTCGAGGAGATCTCCCCGATCGAGGACTTCTCCGGGTCGATGTCGCTGACCTTCCGCGACCACCGCTTCGAGCCGCCGAAGAACTCGATCGACGAGTGCAAGGACCGTGACTTCACCTACGGTGCCCCGCTCTTCGTGACCGCCGAGTTCACGAACAACGAGACCGGCGAGATCAAGTCCCAGACGGTCTTCATGGGCGACTTCCCGCTCATGACGAACAAGGGCACCTTCGTCATCAACGGCACCGAGCGTGTCGTCGTGTCGCAGCTCGTCCGTTCGCCCGGCGTCTACTTCGACTCCTCCATCGACAAGACGTCCGACAAGGACATCTTCTCCGCCAAGATCATCCCGTCCCGGGGTGCCTGGCTGGAGATGGAGATCGACAAGCGCGACCTCGTCGGTGTGCGCATCGACCGCAAGCGCAAGCAGTCCGTGACCGTCCTCCTCAAGGCGCTCGGCTGGACCACCGAGCAGATCCTGCAGGAGTTCGGCGAGTACGAGTCCATGCGCGCCACCCTGGAGAAGGACCACACCCAGGGCCAGGACGACGCGCTGCTCGACATCTACCGCAAGCTCCGTCCGGGCGAGCCGCCGACGCGCGAGGCCGCCCAGACGCTGCTCGAGAACCTGTACTTCAACCCGAAGCGCTACGACCTCGCGAAGGTCGGCCGCTACAAGGTCAACAAGAAGCTCGGTGCCGACGAGCCGCTGGACGCGGGCGTCCTCACCACCGACGACATCATCGCCACGATCAAGTACCTGGTGAAGCTGCACGCCGGCGAGACCGAGACGGTCGGCGCCAACGGCAGCGAGGTCGTCATCGAGGCCGACGACATCGACCACTTCGGCAACCGTCGTCTGCGCAACGTCGGCGAGCTCATCCAGAACCAGGTCCGTACGGGTCTCGCCCGTATGGAGCGCGTCGTGCGCGAGCGCATGACCACCCAGGACGTCGAGGCGATCACGCCGCAGACCCTGATCAACATCCGGCCGGTCGTCGCCTCCATCAAGGAGTTCTTCGGCACCAGCCAGCTGTCGCAGTTCATGGACCAGAACAACCCGCTGTCGGGTCTGACGCACAAGCGTCGTCTCTCGGCGCTGGGTCCCGGTGGTCTGTCCCGTGAGCGGGCCGGCTTCGAGGTCCGAGACGTGCACCCGTCCCACTACGGACGCATGTGCCCGATCGAGACCCCCGAAGGCCCGAACATCGGTCTGATCGGTTCGCTCGCCTCGTACGGCCGGATCAACCCCTTCGGCTTCATCGAGACGCCGTACCGCAAGGTCGTCGACGGCAAGGTCACCGACGAGGTCGACTACGTCACCGCCGACGAGGAGGACCGCTTCGTCATCGCCCAGGCGAACGCGACCCTCGACGAGAACCTCCGCTTCACGGAGAACCGCGTCCTGGTCCGCAAGCGTGGCGGCGAGGTCGACTACGTCGAGCCGTCCGAGGTCGACTACATGGACGTCTCGCCGCGCCAGATGGTGTCGGTCGCGACCGCCATGATCCCCTTCCTCGAGCACGACGACGCCAACCGTGCCCTCATGGGCGCGAACATGATGCGCCAGGCCGTTCCGCTCATCAAGGCGGAGGCCCCGCTCGTCGGCACCGGCATGGAGTACCGCTGCGCCACCGACGCCGGCGACGTGCTCAAGGCCGAGAAGGACGGTGTCATCCAGGAGCTGTCCGCGGACTACATCACCGTGGCCAACGACGACGGCACCTACATCACGTACCGCCTGGCCAAGTTCTCCCGCTCGAACCAGGGCACCTCGGTCAACCAGAAGGTCGTCGTCTCCGAGGGCGACCGCGTGATCGAGGGCCAGGTCCTGGCCGACGGTCCCGCCACCGAAGAGGGCGAGATGGCCCTCGGCAAGAACCTGCTCGTGGCGTTCATGCCGTGGGAGGGTCACAACTACGAGGACGCGATCATCCTGTCGCAGCGCCTCGTGCAGGACGACGTCCTCTCCTCGATCCACATCGAGGAGCACGAGGTCGACGCCCGTGACACCAAGCTCGGCCCCGAGGAGATCACCCGGGACATCCCGAACGTCTCCGAGGAGGTCCTCGCCGACCTCGACGAGCGCGGCATCATCCGCATCGGTGCCGAGGTCGTCGCCGGCGACATCCTGGTCGGCAAGGTCACCCCGAAGGGTGAGACCGAGCTGACCCCGGAGGAGCGCCTGCTCCGCGCGATCTTCGGTGAGAAGGCCCGTGAGGTCCGTGACACCTCGCTGAAGGTCCCGCACGGCGAGACCGGCAAGGTCATCGGCGTCCGCGTCTTCGACCGCGAGGAGGGCGACGAGCTTCCCCCGGGCGTGAACCAGCTGGTCCGCGTCTACGTCGCCCAGAAGCGCAAGATCACCGACGGTGACAAGCTCGCCGGCCGCCACGGCAACAAGGGTGTCATCTCCAAGATCCTGCCCATCGAGGACATGCCGTTCCTCGAGGACGGAACTCCGGTCGACATCATCCTCAACCCGCTCGGTGTCCCGTCCCGAATGAACCCGGGACAGGTCCTGGAGATCCACCTCGGCTGGCTCGCCAGCCGCGGCTGGGACGTCTCCGGCCTCGCCGACGAGTGGGCGCAGCGCCTCCAGGCCATCGGTGCCGACAAGGTCGCCCCCGGCACCAACGTCGCCACCCCGGTCTTCGACGGTGCGCGTGAGGACGAGCTCGCGGGTCTGCTCCAGCACACCATCCCGAACCGCGACGGCGAGCGCATGGTGCTCCCGTCCGGCAAGGCGCGTCTGTTCGACGGCCGCTCCGGCGAGCCGTTCCCGGACCCGATCTCGGTCGGGTACATGTACATCCTCAAGCTGCACCACCTGGTCGACGACAAGCTGCACGCCCGCTCGACCGGCCCGTACTCGATGATCACCCAGCAGCCGCTGGGTGGTAAGGCCCAGTTCGGTGGTCAGCGCTTCGGTGAGATGGAGGTGTGGGCGCTCGAGGCATACGGCGCCGCCTACGCCCTCCAGGAGCTGCTGACGATCAAGTCCGACGACGTCACCGGCCGCGTGAAGGTCTACGAGGCCATCGTCAAGGGCGAGAACATCCCTGAGCCCGGCATCCCCGAGTCCTTCAAGGTGCTCATCAAGGAGATGCAGTCCCTGTGCCTCAACGTGGAGGTGCTGTCCTCGGACGGCATGTCCATCGAGATGCGCGACACCGACGAGGACGTCTTCCGCGCTGCGGAGGAGCTCGGTATCGACCTGTCCCGGCGCGAGCCGAGCAGCGTCGAAGAGGTCTGACGGGAGTCCGGTACGGGGGCTCAGCAATGAGCCCCCGGCCGGCCCCAGGACCCCCGTATCAGACCCACAGCCTTACAACCCTGAGAGGGATTGACGCATAGTGCTCGACGTCAACTTCTTCGACGAGCTCCGGATCGGTCTGGCCACCGCTGACGACATCCGTCAGTGGAGCCACGGCGAGGTCAAGAAGCCGGAGACCATCAACTACCGCACCCTGAAGCCCGAGAAGGACGGACTCTTCTGCGAGAAGATCTTCGGTCCGACCCGGGACTGGGAGTGCTACTGCGGCAAGTACAAGCGCGTCCGCTTCAAGGGCATCATCTGTGAGCGGTGTGGCGTCGAGGTCACCCGCGCCAAGGTGCGCCGTGAGCGGATGGGCCACATCGAGCTGGCCGCCCCCGTCACGCACATCTGGTACTTCAAGGGCGTTCCGTCGCGTCTGGGCTACCTGCTCGACCTCGCCCCGAAGGACCTGGAGAAGGTCATCTACTTCGCGGCGTACATGATCACGTACGTCGACGACGAGCGCCGTACGCGCGACCTGCCCTCGCTGGAGGCGCACGTCTCCGTCGAGCGCCAGCAGATCGAGAACCGCCGCGACTCCGACCTGGAGGCCCGCGCCAAGAAGCTCGAGTCCGACCTGGCCGAGCTCGAGGCCGAGGGCGCCAAGGCGGACGTGCGCCGCAAGGTGCGCGAGGGCGCCGAGCGCGAGATGAAGCAGCTCCGCGACCGCGCGCAGCGCGAGATCGACCGCCTCGACGAGGTGTGGAACCGCTTCAAGAACCTCAAGGTCCAGGACCTCGAGGGCGACGAGCTCCTCTACCGCGAGCTGCGTGACCGCTTCGGCACGTACTTCGACGGCTCGATGGGTGCCGCGGCGCTGCAGAAGCGCCTCGAGTCCTTCGACCTCGAGGAGGAGGCGGAGAAGCTCCGCGAGATCATCCGTACCGGCAAGGGCCAGAAGAAGACCCGTGCGCTCAAGCGCCTCAAGGTCGTCTCCGCGTTCCTGCAGACCGCGAACAGCCCCAAGGGCATGGTTCTCGACTGCGTGCCGGTCATCCCGCCGGACCTCCGTCCGATGGTGCAGCTCGACGGTGGCCGCTTCGCGACCTCCGACCTGAACGACCTGTACCGCCGTGTGATCAACCGCAACAACCGTCTGAAGCGTCTGCTCGACCTCGGTGCCCCCGAGATCATCGTGAACAACGAGAAGCGGATGCTCCAGGAGGCGGTCGACGCCCTCTTCGACAACGGCCGTCGTGGTCGCCCGGTCACGGGCCCCGGCAACCGTCCGCTGAAGTCCCTCAGCGACATGCTGAAGGGTAAGCAGGGTCGATTCCGTCAGAACCTGCTCGGCAAGCGTGTGGACTACTCCGCGCGTTCCGTCATCGTCGTCGGCCCGCAGCTCAAGCTGCACCAGTGCGGTCTGCCGAAGGCCATGGCGCTCGAGCTCTTCAAGCCGTTCGTGATGAAGCGCCTGGTCGACCTGAACCACGCGCAGAACATCAAGTCGGCCAAGCGGATGGTCGAGCGCGGCCGCACGGTCGTGTACGACGTCCTCGAAGAGGTCATCGCCGAGCACCCGGTTCTGCTGAACCGTGCGCCCACGCTGCACCGCCTCGGCATCCAGGCCTTCGAGCCGCAGCTGGTCGAGGGCAAGGCCATCCAGATCCACCCGCTCGTCTGCACCGCGTTCAACGCGGACTTCGACGGTGACCAGATGGCCGTCCACCTGCCGCTCTCCGCGGAGGCGCAGGCCGAGGCCCGCATCCTGATGCTGTCCTCGAACAACATCCTCAAGCCCGCCGACGGCCGTCCGGTGACGATGCCGACCCAGGACATGGTCCTCGGTCTGTTCTTCCTCACCACCGACGGCGAGCTGCGTGACGTCAAGGGCGAGGGCCGCGCGTTCGGCTCCACGGCCGAGGCGATCATGGCGTTCGACGCCGGCGAGCTGTCGCTGCAGTCGCAGATCGACATCCGCTTCCCGATCGGCACCGTTCCGCCGCGCGGCTGGGTCCCCCCGGTCGCCGAGGAGGGCGAGCCGGAGTGGCAGCAGGGTGACTCGTTCCGCCTGCGGACGACCCTGGGCCGCGCGCTCTTCAACGAGCTGCTGCCCGAGGACTACCCGTTCGTCGACTACTCGGTCGGCAAGAAGCAGCTCTCCGAGATCGTCAACGACCTCGCCGAGCGCTACCCCAAGGTCATCGTGGCGGCGACGCTCGACAACCTGAAGGCGGCCGGCTTCTACTGGGCGACCCGTTCCGGCGTCACCGTCGCCATCTCGGACGTCGTCGTCCCCGAGGCGAAGAAGGAGATCGTCGCCGGGTACGAGGCTCAGGACGAGAAGGTCCAGAAGCAGTACGAGCGCGGTCTGATCACCAAGGAAGAGCGCACGCAGGAGCTCATCGCGATCTGGACCAAGGCGACCAACGAGGTCGCCGAGGCGATGAACGCGAACTTCCCCAAGACGAACCCCATCTTCATGATGGTTGACTCGGGTGCCCGAGGAAACATGATGCAGATGCGGCAGATCGCCGGTATGCGTGGTCTGGTGTCGAACGCGAAGAACGAGACCATCCCGCGTCCCATCAAGGCCTCGTTCCGCGAGGGCCTCTCCGTGCTCGAGTACTTCATCTCGACCCACGGTGCCCGTAAGGGTCTGGCCGACACCGCCCTGCGTACCGCCGACTCGGGTTACCTGACCCGTCGTCTGGTGGACGTCTCGCAGGACGTGATCATCCGCGAGGAGGACTGTGGCACCGACCGCGGTCTGAAGCTGCGGATCGCGGCCAAGGACGAGGCCGGCGTGCTGCGCAAGGCCGAGGACGTCGAGACCAGCGTGTACGCGCGCTGCCTCGCCGAGGATGTCGTCGTCGACGGCAAGGTGCTGGCCCCGGCCGGTGTCGACCTCGGTGACGTGCTCATCGAGCAGCTCGTCAACGCGGGCGTCGAGGAGGTCAAGACCCGCTCGGTCCTGACCTGTGAGTCCGCCGTCGGCACCTGCGCCATGTGCTACGGCCGCTCGCTGGCCACCGGCAAGCTGGTCGACATCGGTGAGGCGGTCGGCATCATCGCCGCCCAGTCCATCGGTGAGCCCGGTACCCAGCTGACGATGCGTACCTTCCACACCGGTGGTGTGGCCGGTGACGACATCACCCAGGGTCTGCCGCGTGTCGTCGAGCTCTTCGAGGCCCGTCAGCCCAAGGGTGTCGCCCCGATCTCCGAGGCGGCCGGTCGCGTCCGCATCGAGGAGACCGAGAAGACCAAGAAGATCGTCGTCACCCCGGACGACGGCACCGACGAGACGGCCTACCCGATCTCGAAGCGTGCCCGTCTCCTGGTGGGCGAGGGCGACCACGTCGAGGTGGGCCAGAAGCTCACCGTGGGTGCCACCAACCCGCACGACGTGCTGCGCATCCTCGGCCAGCGCGCGGTCCAGGTCCACCTGGTCGGCGAGGTCCAGAAGGTCTACAACTCGCAGGGCGTGTCGATCCACGACAAGCACATCGAGATCATCATCCGGCAGATGCTGCGCCGTGTGACGATCATCGAGTCCGGTGACGCCGAGCTGCTGCCGGGCGAGCTCGTGGAGCGCTCGCGCTTCGAGCAGGAGAACCGTCGCGTGGTCCAGGAAGGCGGCCACCCGGCCTCCGGCCGTCCGCAGCTGATGGGTATCACCAAGGCCTCGCTGGCGACGGAGTCCTGGCTGTCGGCCGCCTCCTTCCAGGAGACGACCCGAGTCCTGACGGACGCGGCGATCAACGCCAAGTCCGACAGCCTCATCGGCCTCAAGGAGAACGTCATCATCGGTAAGCTCATCCCGGCCGGTACGGGTCTGTCCCGCTACCGCAACATCCGGGTCGAGCCGACCGAGGAGGCCAAGGCCGCGATGTACTCGGCCGTCGGCTACGACGACATCGACTACTCGCCGTTCGGCACCGGCTCCGGCCAGGCCGTTCCGCTGGAGGACTACGACTACGGTCCGTACAACCAGTAAGGCGTAGCAGCGCGAAAGAAGGGCGGCACCCCGCGAGGGGTGCCGCCCTTCGGCGTGCTACCGGGAGGCGAGCTCCCAGGCCGCGAGCAGCACTCCGGCGCCCGCCGTGAGCGCGGCCACCGAGGCCAGGGGCCAGCGGGCGCGCTCCAGGGCGTCGAGCCGGGACTCGTGGTCGGCGAGCTGCTTGTCGGTCTGGTCGCTGCGCTGGACGAGGAGCGCGAGGGAGCCGTCGACCCGGGCGAAGCCGGCCTCGAGGGTCCCGCGCAGCCGTTCCAGTTCGAGCGCCACCGCGACGGGATCGTTCGGGTCAGGCTCGGTCATCGGCCGCCTCCGGGGTGACCCGCAGCCAGGACGGCAGCAGTGCCTGGAAGGCCGGGAAGGCCATGACCCGGGCGAGGGCGCCGGCGACGGCGAGGGCCCCCGCGACCCAGGGGAGCGTCGCGGGGATGCCGGAGGCGTCGACGATCGCCGGCAGCACGACGGCGATGCCGACGGCGGTCTGCACGATCGTTCGGATCGTGCGCTTGGCGGCTTCGGACATGGGTGGTTCTCCTTGCGGTGAGCGTGGGGGAGCGGTGCGAGGGGGGATCACTTCACGTACGGCGCGGGCTACTTCACGTACGGGACCTTGAGCGCGTTCCAGGAGGCGGCACCCGGCCAGCCGTCGGCGTCGGAGCCGCGGAAGCCGAGCTTGCGCTGCCAGGCGGCGTACGACTGGCGGTCGGCCTCGGACCAGCGCGGGCCCGGGCCGACCTGGTAGCGGCCGCAGCCCTCGGCGACCAGCCGGCGGCCCATCGCGGTGACGATCGGGGAGCTCGGCGTGGTCCGGAAGAAGGCGGCCCCGGGGAAGGGCTGGTAGCGCGGCGCGGCCGGCCCGGCGGGCGCGGTCGGCTTCGCGGCCGGGGCCTTGCCGAGCCGCTTCTGCACCCGGTCGCGCATGCCCGGCATGCCGAAGCCGCGCGGGTCGTTCTTCCAGTCGGACCACTCGGAGTGGCCGATGACGGACCTGGCGCCCCAGCCGTGGGCACGGCAGAGGGCCGCCGACACCCGCTCGATGGCGTCGAGCTGCTCGGCGGGCCAGGGGTCGCTGCCGTTGCCGAGGTTGACGCACTCGAAGCCGTAGAAGCGGGAGTTGCCGTCGACGGCGCCGGCGCTGCCCTGGTGCTCGCGCGGCAGCGGCGGCCGTACCCCGTACGTCTCGCTGATCACGGCTTGGAGGACGGACGGGTCGCCACCGCCCGCGTGGTTGGCGCGTCCGGCCGAGACGAGGTGGACGGTGCCGTCCTTGGCGATGACACCGTGGCACAGCGGCCCGGGCAGTCCGGCGTAGCCGTCGTAGCAGAGGCCGACGGTGTGCTCGGTGCCGCTGGAGACGGTGTGGTGGATCATCACACCGACCACGGGCCCCCAGGCGCCGTGGCCGTTGCGGTTGTGGGTGCGCCAGCCGTCGTGCTCGACGACCTTGACGCCTTCGGCGCGGAGCGCGGCGACGAGCCGGTCCGCGGAGAGGGGGGCTGCCATGTGTGTCCTCCGGGCAGGGATTCCGGGCATGAGAAAACCCCGGCCGGTTCTGGTCGGCGCGGGGCGGGCGTTCGGGTGGGGGCCGTGTTACGGAGCGGGCGCCGGCTCGGGGGCCGGCTCCGGGGCCGGGGCCCAGGTGGCGCAGAGCGCGGCGTAGGCGGCCCGGCGGGTCTCGAAGTCGGCGAGGGCGGCGGCGACGGCCCGCTGGACGGCGGTCGGGTCGGGGACGGCGGGGACGCCGTTCTGGGCGGGGACGACGACCTGTCCGGAGCCGCGGAGGAGGGCGTCGCCCACGCCCTTCTCGTTCACCTCGGCGGTGATGTACACCGACGGGTACTGCCCGGTGACCGGGTCGCGCTCCAGGAGGTAGCCGTAGCTGTTGTCGTGGACGCGGACGTTGAGCGTGTGGCCGTTCTCGGTCACGGTGGCGCGGCCCGCGTAGTCGATGGCCACGCCCCAGGGCTGGCCGGGATCGATGTTCATGGGGTTGCTCCTCAGGTCTGCATGCCGTGGATGAGGACCGGCTGGGCGTAGACCGTGCCGGCGGTGGCCAGAGCCTGGACCTCGATGCTCATCGTCTGGCCGAACAGGGTCTTCATGTCGCCGGGCAGCAGTCCGGTGTGGTTGTAGGTGGTGCCCGCGGCGACCGTGGGACCGAACGGCTGGCCGTCGACCAGGACCCGCACCGAGCCTGAGCCGCCGGTCGACACCGCGGTGTTGATGGCGAGCCGCATCTTCGGCTGCCACACGGGGTTGGAGCACTTGGCGATGGTGGTGAAGGCGGTGCTGGTCGTGGAGGGCCACTTCGCCGTGTCGACGGGCAGCGGCGGCATGAGCTGCAGCCAGGGCCGGGCGAGACCGCCGGTCAGGATGTCGTCCGCGAAGATCTCGTGGCTGTAGCCGTCGAAGATGCGGAACAGCGGCTTGGTGACGGTCACGCTGCCGGTCTGTTCCGGCGGGCGGAACTCGCTGACGGGCGGACGGATGTGGACGGCCCTGGACAGGGCCTTGATCCGGCGTTCCATCTGGTTGAGCCGGTCGATGATGTCCTCGGGCAGCTGGGCCATCAGGCCTCCTCAAGGTAGAGCTCGGCGGTGTCGGGGCGGCCGCGCTCCGGAGGAGTGACCTTGACGCCGACGATCCGGTAGCGGGCGTCGAGGCCTTCGGAGAACCACTCGTCGGTGATCCGGATCCGGGAGTAGCGGCCGAGGAGCGCGGGCGGGACGATCCCGCCCAGGTGGATGCTGATCGAGGGGATCACGACGGCGCCGCGGGCCGCCTTGAGCTCCGCGGCGGCCAGCGCGCTGAGCGCGATGGTGTCGCTGATGTCGTTGTGGTCCGAGGACAGGTCGAGCAGCGGCCAGCGGTCGGCGAGCAGAGGGGCGTCGTACTGCTGCTCGCCGTACAGCGGGGCGGACGGTGCGGCGGCGTTGGAGTTCTGGGTGGCGCCGCGGGCCATGGCGGTGGTGCCGCCGCGAGTCGCGTCGTACGGGAAGGAGTACGACAGGATGGCGCCGGGCCGGTCGAAGACCAGGTCGGTGGCTCCGTGGGTGATCTTGGGCTCGCCGACGCGGAGCTGCCTGACCCTCGTGCCGTCGGACGGGTCGCGGTAGACCAGGATCTGGTACTCGAAACCGTTGTCCATGGCGGCGAGCTGGTCGAGCGCCTCCGAGTAGAGGACCTCGTCGCCCTTGCGCCAGGTGACCGTCCGCGTGACCTTGTCCGGCTCGCTGCCGGGCGTGATGCCGATGCGGCGCTTCTCGTCCGACGGGGGCATGCCGGGGTAGGACTGGTCGTCCAGCTCCGCCCACAGCCGGCGCACGATCTGCACCTGTGGGGTCGGGGTGTCGTACGTGATGTCCTCGCGGATCCGGCGCCGGCTCGCGTAGGAGTCGAAGGTCGCGGCCTGGACGCCGAGGGTCAGCACCCCGCGGCCGCTGGACTGCAGCGTGGTGGTCCAGACGATGCCGCCCCACCACAGGTCCCCGCCGCGCTCCAGGTAGACCGCGGTGCGGCCCTCGCGGACCTTCTTCACCCGGTCCGCGATCTCCTTGTTGGGGATCGGGATGGTGCCGGAGAGCGAGCCGGCCTTGCCGATGTAGTCGTCGAAGGAGACGTCCCGCAGGGGCAGGATGTCCAGGGTCTGGTCCGAGAGAAGGTCGGTGAAGATGGCCCGGTAGGGCGTGTCGATGGCCATGACGGGCCTCCTTTACAGGACGAACGTGGCGGTGACGCGGAGCGCCCGGTTGGCGGTCAGCTGGCCGTTCGGGGACCAGGTCCGCAGGTTGACCACGCCGCCCGTGGTGATGTCGGCCGCCCCGTCGGCGTAGCCGTCGGAGGCGACCGCTTCGAGGCCGAACGCGGGTCGCCAGCCGACGGGCAGGGTGCACATCGGTTCGTCGGCGATCTGGCCGGCGGTGCTTGCGGTGACGGTGGGGCCGGTGCGCGTCACGGTGACGGTGACGGTGCACAGCCCGCTCTTGGTCTTGCGGCCGGAGAACGCGATCACGGACCAGTTCGTCAGGGGCGTCACCCCGGTCGTGGTGCTTTCCACCTCGACCGGCGGCTGGTAGTTCACGAAGGTCGTGCCGTTCCAGCGCTGGAGGACGCCGGCGTTGTCCCGGTACTGGCCGGTGTAGCTGCCGGAGGTGAGCGTCCCGGAGGGGGCGATGCCACCGATGTCCTTGGGGTAGGCGATCCAGTTGGCGCCGTCCCAGCGCTGGAGCTGGCGCGCGTTGTTGTTGTCCTGGTACTGACCGGGGTACGAGCCCGGCACGGTGGCGTTGTTGTAGACCGGCAGGATGCCGCCGACGCCCACGAGCGTGGTGCGGAGGTCGGTGAGGGCGTCCGCCCACGGGATGCCGCCGGTGCCGGCGGAGGCCCCGGCGGGCACCCGCACGTGGAACAGCGTCAGCGACGTGGCCGGAGCCACGGGCGGCTCCGGTACGGCCTTCGGCTGTCCCTGGAGGACCTCGACGGTGGCCTCGCTGCGGGTCTGGCCGTCGGACTCCGCGTCGTACACGCGCAGCACCACCAGGTCGATGCGCGGGTTCAGCGGATCACCGTCGGCGAAGGTGAGGGGCATGTCCGCGTCCAGGCAGACGGGATACGCGCCCTGGGCGGCGGTGCCCTGGATGACCGCGCGGCCGCGGGACAGGTTCGCGGTCATGAGGCCGCTCGAGGTCAGGGAGAAGCCGCTCACCCGGTACGTGCCGTTCGGCGAGCCCGGCAGGACGCCGGAGCGTGAGGCCACCGGGTCGACCGGGGTGGTGGCGCCGATGTTGGTGAGACGGGTGGAAACCCGGGTCTGGCCGGTGGGCTGCAGCCAGCCGCTGCGCAGGGCCATGATGTCTCCTCTCAGAGGGGTGGGCGGCCGGTCAGAACTGCGGGTCGACGCGGATGAACGCGTTGTCGAACCCGGCCTTGACGCCGACGGTGTTGGGGACGACCCGGTAGTAGGCGGTGAACGTGTAGCTCAGGCCCGGAGTCAGGCCGGACAGACGGCGGGTGCTGGACGTGGAGACCAGGTTGTCGCTCGCGCAGATCGCCGCGTACTCGTCGTTGGGCTCCTGGATCGCGTTCGCGCCCTGGGTGAGCCTGAGCGCCATGTACGCGTAGTGGTCGGCCCGGGACTCCATCCGGGCGCCGAAGGTGACGAGGACGTTCTTCGACGGCGGAGCGGTGAAGGTGACGGAGAGCGGGCTCGTCGGTCCTCCGTCGAGCAGGTTGACGTACGTGCCCGAAGCGGTGTCGCCGTAGTTGGTCGTGTCGTTGAAGTACGGCCCCGGCACGACCGCCGGCTTCCACGCCGCGCCGTCCCAGCGCTGGAGGCCCGTGGAGCTGTCCCGGTACTGGCCGACGTAGCTGCCCGTCACGTTGCCGGCGCTGATCGGGACGATGCCGCCGATGGCCTCCGGGTAGGCCACCCACTTGCCGCCGTCCCAGCGCTGCAGCTGGTTGTTGGCGGTGTCCTGGTACTGGCCCGGGTAGCCGCCCGGCAGGATCTCGCCCTCCACCGGCAGGATGCCGCCGATGGAGACGACCGGGGTGCGCAGGTCCTTCAGGGCGGCGTTCCACTGGATGCCGCCGGTTCCGGCGCTGGCGTTCGCCGGGACGGTGATCTCGTACAGCGGGAGGGAGCGGGGCGGCGCGACCGGGCGGTCCGGGCTGCCCGGGGTGCCCTGCATGATCTCGACCTTCGCCTCCTGGCGGAGCTGGCCGTCGTACAGGTTGTCGTAGATCCGGATGACGACCAGGTCCTTGCGGGGCTGGTCGGTGCCCGCGGCGACGGTGAGCACCACCGGGGTGGTCAGGGACACGGGGTAGACGCCCTGGGAGATGTCGCCCTGGACGACGGCGCGGCCCTCGTGGACCGTCACCTGCATGAGGGCCGTGCCCTCGGTCCAGAAGCCGGACAGGCGGTACAGGCCGCCGTAGGAGCCCGGCAGGATGCCGGAGCGGACCTGGACGGGGTTGACGGGCGTCGTCGCACCGATCTGGTTGAGGCGGGTGTCCTCACGGGTCTGGCCGGTCTCGGCGACCCAGCTGCTGCGCAGGTTCATGGGGTGACTCCAATCGGGAAACTGGTCGGGGGGCCCTGGGGGCTCAGGACTTGATCCACTCGGCGGTCAGCACGCAGGCGTAGCCGGAGCCGCCGAGCGTCTTCACGGCGGCGGTGTGCGACTGGTAGCCGTGGAGCTGGACCGTGCTGCCGGCGGTGAGCCTGATCAGGCCCTGGCCGCCGACGGAGATGGCGCCGTTGCCGGCCGGGGTGAGCCAGGTGAAACGGGACTGGCCGACGCCGCCGACCACGATGCGGGCGCCGCGCATGCCGCTCTGGGAGTCGTTCTGCCAGGTGACGTGGCCGCCGAGGCGCCACCAGCCGGTGCGCGGGACGACGTAGGTGTTGGTGCCGTTCCAGCCGGTGGCGTCGTCGACCTCGACGGTCGGCAGGTTGATCGCGGTCCAGGTGTTGGACGGCACGCTCTGCTGCTGCCCGGACAGGTACTGGGTGACGCCGAGCAGGATCTTCGCCGTGCCCTCGCTGTACTGCCAGGCCGCGCCGTCCCAGCGCTGGAGGCCCGTGGAGCTGTCGCGGTACTGGCCGGTGTAGCCGCCGGAGGCCGTCCCGCTGGGAGCGATGCCTCCGAGCGCCTTCGGGTACGAGACCCAGGTGGTGCCGTCCCAGCGCTGCAGCACGCTGCCGGCGTCGCGGTACTGGCCGGCGTACGCGCCCTTGAAACCGCTGGTCGGCAGGATGCCGCCGAGCGCGACGACCGGCCAGTGCTGGGCCGTCACGTTGCTGTCCGGGCCGGTCCAGACGATGCCGCCGGTGCCGGCGGAGGTGCCCTTCTTCACCCGGATGGTGTAGAGCGGCAGGGCGCTGCCGTCCGGGCTCACCGGCGCGGCCGGAACGGCCGCGGGTTCGCCCTTGACCAGGCGGATCCTGGCCTCCGTGACGCCGGTCTTGTCGTACGCGTCGTCCAGGACGACCAGTTCGATCAGGTCGATCCGGTCGTACTGGGCGTTGCCGTCCTCGATGGTCAGGGTCTCGGGCGTGACCGCGGCCACCAGGTAGGCGCCCTGGTTGGTGTCCTTGCCCTGGATGATCGCGCGGCCGGTGCCGATGGTGCACTGCATCGGCGCCGCACCGGTGAGCACGAAGCCGCCCGGCAGGATGCCCGGGCGGGAGCGCAACGGGGTCTCCTCGGCGCTCTGGCCGCTGGGCGTGAGCAGGGCGGCGAGAGTGAGACGGGTGTCCTCACGGGTCTGGCCCGTGGACTGGAGCCAGGCGGCCCGTACGGTCATGGTTCTTACCTCTCGGTGGGAAGGAAGAGGGAACGGGGTTTACGGGGTCACCACTCGGCGCTGCGCCAGTGGACGGTCATCACGGCCTCCGGGGACGCCGAGTCGGGGCGGAAGGACAGCTCGTTGCGGCCGGGGTCGAGCGTGAACAGCTCCTCCGGGCCGGAGTCGACCATCGCGGTGTGCCGGCGGGAGGCGGTGTTGTTGAGCATCACCGTGCCGTTGACGGTGTCCACGGTCAGCTGGTCGCCGGCGGCCAGCTCGATCCCGTACCGCAGCCGGCGCCGGCTCCTGCGATCGGTGATGCTCGGCATGGAGCACGGGCCGCGGAAGACGATCACCGGGTGGGTGGGCGCCGAGCCGGTGTTCTCGGCGACGGCGTCGCCGGTGGACGTGGCCTGGCCCCAGGAGAGCGGCCAGGTCAGCGGCCAGGTCAGACCGGACTCGGGCTGCGGGGCGGCGGTGGAGACGGACTGCTCGTTGACGGCGTAGCGGCGCGGGTCGGAGGCGAGCCACTGGATGGACATCTTCGAGCTGCCCTGGGTGGCGAAGCCCTGGTCGGCCGGGACGACGCGCTGGGCGATCCGGGCGCGTACGGCGAGGAGTTCGCCGTGCAGCCGGACGGTGAGCCAGCGCTCCTCGTCGAGCAGGGCGAGCGCCTGGCGCAGCGCGCGCAGCGCCTCGGGGACGCCGTTGTACTCCGGCATCAGCACGACGGTGCCGCCGACCTTGCGCGGCTTGGCGTAGCGGGAGCCGGGCCAGGCGCCGTGCGAGGTGGGCCGTTCGGCGTCGGAGGAGTCGTACTCGGGCAGGTCCTCCCAGCCCTGGAGGCCGCTCCGGTCGACGGAGAACGGGGTTCCGGGGCCGATGAGAAGCCCGGCCCACTGGATCTGCCCGTCCTGGGTGATCAGCGAGCCGGGCGCGAGGTCTGCGGTGAAGCCGTTGCTTCCGGCGTATGCGGTTGTGGTCTCGGCCATGGGGGCCGTCACCTCACTTCTGAGGGGGTGTCGGGTGAGCGGGCGTCGGTGCGCGGGGCTCGGCGGTGGGCGGGCTTCAGCAGTGGGCGCGCGCGAGGAAGAGCAGGTCCTCGGCGGTCGACCGCGGGCCGGCGCCCGGTTCCTCGTGGAAGTCCCTGATGCGGTGCGGCTGCCGGGGGACCTCGGTGATCGCCGGGACCCTGCGGGTCTCCAGGACGGTGAGCGGGTCGATGCGCCAGCCTTCGGTGGAGCCGGGGAAGACGACACCGCCCTCGGCGAGCATCGGGATCTTGTCGATGTCGACGCCGAACTTCTTGCCGAGGATGTTGACGCTCAGCTTGTTGAGGCCGTCGATGATCCAGTTGGCGAAGGCGATGAGCCCGTTGATGGGGCCCTTGACGACGCCGAGCACGGCGCTCAGGGCGCCCTTGATCAGCTCGCCCATGCCGCGCAGGGCCTTGGCCACGGCGTCCTTCGCGTGCCGGAAGAAGCCGGGGATCTTGTCCGTGATGAAGGTCAGGATCGGCTTCACCGCGCTCTTGACGGCGCCCATGGTGCGGGAGGCGATCCCGCGCATGGCGTTGGCGGCGGAGCTGACGGCGCTGCCGATCTTCCTGATGCCGTCGATGGCGGCGCCGATGCCCCGCAACGCGGCCTTGAACAGGGCCAGATACGCCTTGAAGTAGGTGCCGACGGCCTTGCCGATGAGCTTGATGACCGGCTGGAGGAACTTCCAGACGGACTGGAAGCCCTTCAGCGCCGCCTGGAAGACCTGCTTCATGATCTTCTGGCCGGTCTTGGTCTGCATCGCGTACTCGATGAGCCAGGCGGCCACGGGGACGAGGATGCCGACGAGGAAGCCGATCGGGTTGGCGCGCATGGCGACGTTGATGCCGGTCATGGCGACGGATGCGACGGTCATGACGGTGCCGTACGTCTCCATGAGCTTGGTGATGACGTCGGCGACGGGCAGCATCGGCGCGAGGATCGACAGGATGCCGCCGATCGCGGGACCGAACTTCCCGGCTGCCGTACGCGCCTTGCCCGCGGCGGTGCCGAGCTTCTTGACTCCGGCGCCGGCCTTGGACCGCTGGATCTTGCGGACGGAGGTGGCGGTGCCGTTCGCGGTGGTGCCGAGGGTGCGGACGGTGGTGCCGGCGGTGCGGATGCCGGAGGCGAGCGCGTCCAGGCCGCCGCCGGCCCGCTGGACGTTCTGCTTGAATCCTTTGAGCGCGCTGCTCGCCTGGCTGAGACCCTGCCGGGCGGGCCGCAGCTTCGCGACGGCGCCCTTGAACGGGTTCCGGAGGGGCGCGATGGCGAGCGCGGCACTCATCCGCGTGCCTTCGCCAGGTACATCAGCGCGTCCGCCGTGGACTGCGGGTCACTGCCCCGGGCCGCGTGGTAGTGCTCGATGTGCAGCCCGGCGCCCTTGCCCTGGCCGCCCTGCATGTGCGCCGCCATGCGGGCGCGGCGGGCGGTCATGGCGAGCAGCCGGTCCAGCTTGGAGAGCGGCAGGACGGCCTCGGCCTCGCCGGCCTCGGCGAGGATCGCCGGGACACCGCCGGTGCGCGGCATGACGACACCACCGGTGGCGAGCATCGGGATGGTCGGGATGTTGACGCCGAAGGTCTTGCCGCCGACGATCGGCACCCAGCCGGGGACGCTGACCTTGACGCCGTTGACGGCACTGATCATCCGGTTGATCAGGCCGATGACGGCGTTGATCGGGCCGGACACGCCGCTCTTGATGCCCTCGAACGCCCGGGACGCGATGTCCTTGAGGCCGTTCCAGATGGAGGACATCTTGTCCTTGACGGCCCGGAAGGCGTTCGGGATCGCGGTCTTGATCCAGTTCACCACCGGGGTGATGACGGCCTTGATGCCCTTCCAGACGGCGCCGATGACCGTCTTGATCGCCTTCATGACCGTGGTGATGACCGTCTTCCAGATCTTCACGTAGGTCTTGATGACGGTGGCGACGGCCTTGACGACGGTGGAGATGGCCTTCTTGATGCCGTTCCAGACCGTCTTGATCAGCTGACCGGCCTTCTTCATGATCGGGCCGACGGCCTTCATGACCGAGCTGATCACGGTCTTGATGGCGTCGAAGGCCTTCTTCAGGATCTTCTGCATCGTCTTCGACTGCAGAGCCATGTCGACGATCTTCTCGATCAGCGGCATGAAGAGTTCGATGAGGCGGGCGAGGAAGTTGCCCTTCATCGACTTGTTGAGCTTGTCCTGGCCCTTGGCGGCCTTGCCGGCGCCGGACTCGTACTTGCCGAGCTTCTTGCCGGCGGTCTCGGCGGTCCTGCCGGCCTTGGACATGGCCTTCTCGGCGTTGTCCGAGGCCGTCTTGAGGTTCTTGAGCTGGGTGTTGGAGCCCTGGGCGTTGGTCTTGAGGGTCTTGAGCTGACCGGACGCGGACTTTCCGGCGTCGCCGACCTTCTTGACCGAGGTGCCGGCGCCGGAAGCCTGCGTCTTGAGGTTGCGCAGGGCGTCGCCGGCCTTCTTGGTGGAGCTGGCGAGAGACATGGTGGGTTACCTCCTTTCGTGGGGTGTGTCAGACGAGCACGCGGTTGACGGCCTGGACTTCCTCCTTGAGCTGCTGGAAGGAGGTCTTCAGCTCGTCGACGGTGCGGCCGAGGTTCCGGGTCTCCGTGCGGGTGGCCTGAAGGTCCTGCGGGATCTTGCCGGGCTTGAAGTCGTCCAAGGCCGTTTTGAGATTCCCGGCGTTGGTGGCCATCGTGGCCACGTCCTCGGGGGTGATCTTCTCCAGGGCCTTGGCGATCGCCTCGACGCCCTTGGCCGACCTCTTGAGTTCGCGGGCCGAAGGCATCCTGTTGAACTTGGTGCGGAAGGAGCCCGACTTCCGGTTGAAGGCCGTGATCTTCTCGAGGAGCTTCTCGAGCTCCTCGCGCGCCCTTCTGGTCGCGTTCTCGTTGGGGAGGTCGGTGATGGCGGCGCCGCCGTTGAAGACGCGGTCCTCTCGGCGGTTGATCTCGTCGATGTGCTGGCGCATGAAGCCGCCGTTGCCGTTCCCGGTCCAGACGGGGCGGTCGGGGTTGCCGAGCGTCTGCAGCTTCCGGGAGAGGTTGATCATCTGGGCCACCAGGAGGGCACCGATCGCGGGGACGATCAGGCCCGCGATGGCCGAGGCGAGGTACCAGCCCCACTTGGTGTCGTTGCCGCCCCTGCTCTCGTAGTACTTCTCGAGCGCGGCGCCGAAGCCGTCCAGTCCCATGGCCTCGAGGAACTCGGACTTCTTCGCCTTGGTGAGCTCGTCGTACATCGACTTGAACCGCTCGGCCCACTTCTCGGGCAGCTTGCTGCCCAGGTGGCTGTCGGTGACCAGGTTTCCGCTGTCCGCCTTGGTCAGCTGGGATTTGAGCTCGTCTATCTTCCTGACGATTTCTGCGTCTGACATAGGTTGCTCCGCTTCCGGCCGCTGAGGGCCATGCGCCGAAAAGCCCCTGCCGACGAGGAAGCTTCGGCAGGGGCTCGTGCGTTGTGGGCGGTCGGGCGGCTAGGCGTCGTCGTCCCGGCGGGAGCCGTGGCGCAGCGTCGCGAGGGCGTCGTTCCAGCCGGCCGCGTAGGCGGCCGCCTCGCGCTGGTTGACCTCGGCGTACAGCGTGCCGAGCAACGCTCTCTTGTCGAGCGCGGCGGGTCCGTTCAGGAGCTGGGCGAGGCGGTCCTGGAGCGGGATGTGCGGTCGCGATGCCTCGGCCTGCTGAGTCATGGACGCCTGCCTTCCGTTGCTTGCCCTTGCGTGCGTGGCGGCGCCGCGGAGTGAGGCGGGGGCACCACGTTTTCGAACTTGTGTGCGAACAGAGTGTGGAACATCTGTTCGAGGTTTGTCGAGCCGGAAACCTCTGACGGCGTGTCTTCTCGTCAGGTTCCCGTAGGGGTTGGTCCTCGAACGGGTCTCGTGTTCGACCGGGGTACTCTGGAGGACGCGTTCCCCGGACCTGACACAGTCTCGGGGGACAGGGAGGGGCGCGAGGGGCGCGCGGGGGAACCCCAGGGGGTTTGGAAGGCAGTGCTGACGCATGGACACCGAGCCGGGCGGTAACCGGCGGGAGCGAGTCATCGACTGGCTCGAGGCCCATCCGGATCTGCCCCATCTCTTCGCGCGGCTGGCCGAGCTCGTCCACGTCGACGGGTACGCCCCGGAAGACCTCGTGGTAGTGCCCCGGGCCGAGGTGGACCGCCGGGAGACCGCCGCCTTCACCGCCGGCTGGGCCGAAGCCGTCTCCGACGAACTGCCGCGCATCCGGCGCGAATACGAGAAGCGCGTCGCCGACGCCTACGCTCAGGGCCAGGGTGACGCGCGTGGAATCCGGCGACCGCAGCGCCGTACGGACGCGAACGCGAACCCTGACGGCGCCCGGGTCATCCCGCTGCCCTTCGCCCGGCTGCTCGAACCGCCGGCCGTGGTCGTGCAGGCCGAGGAGCGTGTGCGCCGGGAACGCGAGATGTTCGAGCAGCGCCCCGAGACGGAGCCGGTGCACGAGCCCGAGCCGGAGCCCGAGCCGACGCTCGCCCCCGCGCCCGAACCCGAGCCGGTGCACGAGCCGGAACCCGAGGCCGACGTCCTGCTGACCGCCCAGGAGAGCCGCGCCCGCCGCAACGCCCAGCCGGTCCGCAAGGTCGTCCGCGGCAAGGGCGGGCGGCCCATCGTGCCGCCGCTCGCCGGCGTGCCCGTACAACCCCTGTCCGACCGGCGAGGCCCCGAGACCGGCGAGGTGGACGCGCGCGCGGGCGCGCGCAAGCGCCGGCTCTCCGAACGGGCCAGGGCCCTGGAGGAGGAACTGGCCGCCGAGCGAGCACAGGAAGCGCCCCCGGAGCCCGCTCCCTGACGGGAACGGGCTCCGGGGGCCGTGGGGGTGTGGCATCGGCGGACGCGGCGTCAGCCGAAGAAGCGGGCGAGCGCGGCCGGCGAGATCGCCTCATCGGGCTTCCCACCGCCGTTCCCGTCCGTCCCCTCGCCGTTGTCCGCGTCCTCGTCCCCGGCACCCGGACGGGGAACCGGTGTCGGCGGGTCGGGCGTGTCGCCGTCCTCGTCGCTGTTGACCATCTGGAACATCCAGTTGGCGACGGCCAGGTGGTCCACCGTCGCGGCGAGCAGGTGGTCGGTGACCGACCATTCCGCCGCCTCCCCGTGGATCTGCCGCTGCACGGCACCGTCCCTGGGAAGGTTCTTCATCAGCACCATCAGCCGCCGGCTGGAGAGGTCCCCCCGGTACCAGTCGAGAAGATCGGTGCCGTAATAGCGGAGGAGATCCGCCTCAAGGGCCTCGGCGTGTTCGTCGACGAACTCGACGAGGCTCAGTCTTCCCCCAGGCCGAGCCCGGTCTCCTTGCCGTAGGCCTCGAGGATCGCGGCGACGTCCTGCATGGTGATGTCGTGCTCCTCGAAGCGGGAGAACTGCTCCTCACCCATCAGGAGTGCGAGCAGACCGTCCACGTCGTTGTCGTCGAGCTTCCGCAGCGCCTTCGCGGTCTTGCGGGAGAGCTCGGTCGGGAGCGTGAAGGACTCGCCGTCCAGTTCGAAGGACCAGGTGCGGCCGTGGGCCTCCAGTCGCTGGGCGCGAGCGGCGTTGACGTCGAAACGGGCCATGGTGTGCGTACTCCTTGTTCGCGTGTTTCGCGGGGCGCGTGGGTGAAGAGGAGAAGGGGGCGGGGGGGGGGGGGCGGGGGCCCGCCCCCCCCCCGGGGGGGGAAGGCACGGGGGGGGGCCCACACCCCAAAAAA
The DNA here is from genome assembly GCF_042677525.1 of Streptomyces sp. NPDC127114. Taxonomy (NCBI): domain Bacteria; kingdom Bacillati; phylum Actinomycetota; class Actinomycetes; order Kitasatosporales; family Streptomycetaceae; genus Streptomyces; species Streptomyces sp. NPDC127114. The sequence goes on along the minus strand of NZ_JBHXTJ010000021.1, from coordinate 55 downwards.
AAGAGCGGGGGAGAGAGCGGAGGAATATAAAAAAAAAAAAAAAAGGAACAGAATA